>JAOTZA010000198.1 GCA_029861655.1 Acidobacteriota bacterium
GGCTTTGTCGTGCTGTGGACTCAGCTGATTGTCATCGGGACGTTTTTGCGCGGTCCCAACTGGAACTTCTTCGGTCCCTACGAGTTCTGGGACATCAACAAGATCGAGCCGCTGGTCAACGTCGACTTGTCGGAGATCATCTGGATCAAGATCTTCAGAGTCGGGCTTCCGGGCAACTGGTTCGTGCGAGAGATCTTCGGGATCCTCGCGATGGGCGTGTACTTTTTTGTGCTGCCGGTCCTTTTTCTCAAGGTGAGTTACTTCAAGCAGTTCTTCGAGAAGCTCGGTCCGCCGCGCTACTACATCGCGATGAGCCTTTTTCTGACCATGATGCTTCTGCCGATCAAGATGTACTTCCGCTGGGTCTTCAACCTCAAGTACTTCATCCACATCCAGGAGTTCTTTCTCAACCTTTGACGGCCGTTCCCTTGTAAGCGATGGCAAAACCACCAAAAAAAGCGCCGGATCGGCATTACGATTTCAAGGGGCTGAACATCGCATTTGCGTGGAGCTCTCTGGCGCTCCTGATCGTCACGGTGTGGATGATGTTCGCCGACTATGCGAAGCCGTGGAAGCGGTTCCAGGCTGAGTTCAGGGACCGTGAACGTCAGGCGCTCCTGGCCGAGGCTCGCACTGAGCGCGAGACGATCAACCAGGACAAGTTGCAGCAGCTCGAGCAGGACATCGCCTCGGAAGAGCAGGCGCTTGCCGAACAGCGAGGGGAGATTCGCGACCTCGAGAAGCAGCGCACCGGGTTCGCCAAAAAGGTCTACGCGGCGGACGCCGATTCGCGTCAGACCAAATCGCTCCTCGACACGGCGCGTTACACGTACGACGTGGCGGTGCAGAGCGGAGTGGCAGAGCGGGTCACCAAGGCGCGGACCACGGTGGACGAGCTGGCCGCGCAACTGGTCGAGAATCGCATCCGGCTGGAGCAACTCATCGAAGCGCGTGAAGGCACCGAAGAGTCTCTCGAGGCCAAGCGCGCCGGTCTCGCAGCGGCTGAGAAGCGGCTGGAAGCGCTCAACAGCGGAGTCGACTCCCTCAACGATCGAATCGCCAATCTCGACAAGAAGATCGACTACTTTGTGCTGAACGCGCCGGTGATGGATTTTGTCCAGCCGAGCCTCAAGATCGAGCAGGTGATCTTGTCCGGGCTCTATCAGAACATCAATTTCACCAACGTGGACAGGGTCGACCGCTGCGTGACCTGTCATATCGCCGCACCGCGGTCGGGTTTCGATGGTGAGGAGTGGGAAGAGCCGCTTCGCAGCCACCCGCGTCTCGATCTCTATCTGAGCGCAGCGTCACCGCACCCCTACACCAAGTTCGGCTGTACGACGTGTCATCAGGGACTCGATCGGGCCACCGATTTCTCACGCGCCGGACACACCCCGGAGAACGAACACCAGCGCGAAGAGTGGATCCGCAAGTGGGGCTGGAAGCCGCAGAAGTTCCTCGATACGCCCATCCTGCCCGGTCGCTACACCGAGGCGGGGTGCGTCGAGTGTCACGCCGACGACGTCTGGACACCGAATTCGCAGCTTCAGGATGTCGGTCTCGATCTGGTGAACCGGTTCGGATGCTTCACGTGTCATGTCATCGACTACCCGGCGCTGACGGATCTCCCACGGCCCGGTCCGACGCTACGCAGGGTGGCGAGCAAAACGAATCCGGCATGGGCCTACCGATGGATCGAGGCGCCGCGCGACTTCCACCCGAGCACCTGGATGCCTCACTTCTTCTACCAGGAGAACATCGAGGGGGAGCTAAACCTCGAGCGCCAGAAGGCGGAGATCGCTTCGGTCGTCGCATACATCTGGGACAACTCGGAGAGGCCGACCTATCCTGATCCACCGGCAGGCGACGTCGCTTCGGGCAAGGCGCTCTACGAGAGCGTTGGTTGCGAAGGCTGCCACGTGCTCGACCCGCAGGCCAAGCGCGACCAGTTCTATCCGGTGTTCAACCGCATGAATGGCCCCAATCTGGTCCGCACCGGAAGCAAGGTCTCGGCCGGTTGGCTCTATGCCTGGATCAAGGATCCTAAGAAGTACTACGCCAACACCCGCATGCCCAGCTTGCGTTTGACCGACCAGGAGGCCGCGGACCTCACGGCCTTCCTGATGTCGAGCCGCGACCCGAAGTTCGAGGGTCTGTCGATGCCGTCGGTAGACCCCGAGGTTCGTGACGCTCTGGCCTTGGATTACCTCCAAGCCAACCAGACGATCGAACAGAGCCAGGCCTCGCTCGAAGGAATGGATGACCACGCCCGGGATGTCTATCTGGGCGGGCTGACGATTCGTAAGTACGGTTGCTTTGGCTGCCACGAGCTGGACGGATTCGACGATGCGAAGCCGATCGGAGTCGAGCTCACCGAAGAAGGCTCGAAACCGGTCCACCAATTCGACTTCGGGCACGTCCACGAAGTCGCCTACCGATCCGACCGATTGACGCCAGCAGCCGAGACCGAGCAGTCGAAAGCCGATGAATCCGGCCACTCGGTGGAATCGGCGCAATCGACGGACGCTCCGGCGGACTCGACCACCGTGCGCCACATCGAGCACACCCGCGCCGACTGGATGTTCACCAAGCTGATGCGCCCGCGGGTCTGGGACCAAGGGAAGGAACGGGTCAAGAACTACGGCGAGCTCTACCGGATGCCCGACTTCGGCATGACCCAGCGCGAGGCCGAGGCGGTGCTCGTCAACGTCCTGGGTTTTACCCGGGAGTCCGTGCTCGCCCACCGCAAGGCGGGGCAGGGACCGGAAGCCGCGGCAGTGGCCGAAGGGCGCAAGCTCGTCACTTGGTACAACTGCCAGGGTTGCCACCTGATCGAAGACCGAGGCCACGCGATTGCCACGGCGATAGAGGACGTGGGCCTGCTGCCACCCAACCTGGCGGCCGAGGGCGCTCGGGTTCAGGGAGACTGGCTGTTCGGATACCTGCACGACCCGGGATCGGTGACCATGCGGCCATGGCTGGGCACCCGGATGCCGACCTTCGGATTTACGGATGAGCAGGTCAACACCATGGTGGCCTACTTTTCCAACCGGGAGGGCCGCGAGACTTTCTTGTCGCAGCCCGAGCGGCCGAGCGAGCGCAGCCTGACCGTGGGAAAACAGGCCTTCGAGATGCTGCAGTGCGCTAAATGCCACCCGGCGGGCCCCTCGGTCGCTGTCGCCGGGACCAGTTCGGCCGAACTGGCTCCCTCGCTGCTGCTGGCGCGCGAACGGTTGCGCCACGATTGGGTGCCCGACTGGATTCTCGATCCACAGAGTTGGATCGCTGGAACCAAGATGCCGGCCAACTTTCCGCCCCAGCAGGACGGAAGCTACATGTCGCCCCTGCCCTTCGGTATCGACGCCCCGATGTGGCGTGGTCAGAAGGACAGAATGCTCCGGCAGTTTGGCACGGAGCCCGAGCTCAAGGAGTTCCTCGCGGACGCCGATCAGGTGGCGGTTGCGCTTCGCGACCATATCTGGTGGAATCTCGACCGCTGACGGCGGGCACGTAGCCGACGAGCCGCCCGCCTTTCCCCGACTCACTCGAATCCGAGTTCAACTTCAAGGAGGCCCTAACATGGTCAAGAACCGATCTTTTGTGACACTGATGCTGACCCTCGTGGCGCTGGCGGTGGTAGCGACCGGCTGCGGTGGTGGCGGCGCCGGCGGTGGTGGCGAGCAAAAAGCCGAGACGGCGGCGCCCGAGCCGGCCCCTGCGGCCCAACCGGCCGGCCCGACCGGCACCGTGACCGGAACCGTCAGCTACACCAACGGCGATCCCGATACGCAGATCAAGATGGACGCCGATCCGGTGTGTGCATCGCTTCATCCGGAGGCGATCGAAACCGAGACCGTGATCGCCGAGGGCGGCAAGCTGGCGAATGCTTTTGTCTACGTCAAGTCCGGCCTCACCGGGAGCTTCTCGCCGCCCGACTCGGCGCAGACGTTGGACCAGAAGGGCTGCCGTTACTTCCCGCACGTATCCGGAATCCAGGTCGGCCAGAAGCTGGTCATCAAGAACAGCGACCCGACCCTCCATAACGTGCACGCCCTGCCCAAGAACAACCAGGAGTTCAACCAGGGGCAGCCGTTCCAGAACATGGAGCTCGAGAAGACCTTTGACACCGCGGAGGTGATGGTGCGCTTCAAGTGCGATGTGCATCCGTGGATGGGTGCCTACATGGGCGTTCTGGATCATCCGTTCTTTGCGGTGAGCGCCGTCGATGGTTCTTTCACGATCGATGGTCTTCCGCCGGGTGAGTACGCACTCGAGGCCTGGCATGAGACGCTGGGCTCGCGGAGCGCCACCGTGACCGTGGCGAGTGACACCGTGTCGGCGGCGAGCTTCGAGTTCGCGCCCGCCGGGTAAATCATCACTCACTGCGCCAATTGCTGGCGACTCAGGCGGGACTTTGGTCCCGCCTTTTTTCGTGCCTTTTCGAGTCATTTCGGACAAGGACGGTTTCGTTTTTGGGCGCGGGCGAGTCTAATGGGCATGGAGACGATGCCGGCGACTCGATTCCCAGGCCCGCGGGCGGTGGCGGCGACCGCCGTTCTACCCGGTGACGAGCGCGAACTGTGGCCGCTGGTTGCGGCCGGTGACCGCCGCGCTGCAGAGAAACTGGTCGAGCTGTCCTATCGCAATATTTTTGCGTCACTGGTCAAGCTCGCTGGCGGCGATACCGACCTCGCCGCCGATCTGACCCAGGAGACCTATCGCAAGGCCTGGGCTTCGCTCGGCCGTTTCCAAGGTGGCGCCCGGTTCTCGACCTGGCTCTACCGAATCGCCTACAACACCTTTGTGAGCCACGTCCGGCGCCCGGTGCCGCTCAGCCCGCTGGACGATCGGCAAGCGGAGGTTCTTCGAGAGCCCGCCGGTTCGCAACTCGACGAGCTGGGTCGTCTATCCGACGTCCGTCGCGTGCGTCGAGCGGTCCTGGAGTTGCCGGAAGAGTTGCGGTTTGCCGTTACCGCCCGTTACTGGGCGGAGCTGCCGGTCACGGAGATCGCGCGGCTCCAGAAGATCTCACAGGTGGGTGTGCGGAAACGACTGAAACGCGCGCTGGCGCAAATGGCAGAGAGCCTGGAAAGGCCGCTGAAGGAAGAGACATCATGAAACGAGCCCTCGGTATCCCCGAAATCGAAGAGATCCTGGCGGTTGGGGACGAGAAGTCTCCCGAGCCGCCCGAGAGCCTGCTCGAGCTTCTCAAGGAAGAGATCCCGGAGGAGTTGGGAACGGACACCCCAGGACGCGGTTCCTCTGGGGGGCGGCGGCCGCTCTATCTGATCGCCGCGACTCTCTTTCTGGCCGTTTTTGGCGCCGTAGTGACCTACCGCGTGCGTGACAGCCTCCCACAACCGGTGGCCAACGACTCCACTCCTGGTGCTCAACAAGTGGACGAGGTGAAGGTGCAAGCGAAGATCGAGAGCACTCCCAAAGAGGCCGATCGAGGGTTGCTGACCGCCGGTGACGCGCCGGACGACGCCGGCAGGTCGGTGTCCATCGCGGCACCTTCGACGCCGGTGGCCCGGAAACCGGTCAAGCAGCGTCCAGCCGGTCGGTTTGACGAGTCCGTCGGCGCCCACGAGATCGACGCGCTGGAAACAGAGAAAAGGACCCTTAGTGACTCGATCCCGGCCCAGGTCGAGGTCCCCAAGGTCCGGGACTCGAGTTCGGCCGCGGTGATGACGCCGAGGGCGCCCGTCGCAGCGGAGGAGTCGGTTTCTTCCCGGGTGGGTTATGTCGGAGGCGACTCGGCCAAGACGCGGCCGAAGATGGGGGTGCCGCATCGCCAACGCGAGGTCTCCCCCGACGGAGAGACTGGCACCTTCCGTGGGCGCGCCTCCCGAGGAGTAGATCGCCGAAACGAGCCGACTTCCGCCAAAGACGCCCGTCGACGGCTTGCTGGGCCCTCTGCGGCGCCGCCGTCAACCGGCGGTACCTCCGAGCCCAACGATCAGCCCTATGGCGACATGTTTTTCCGTGCCTATGGCACCAACCCGTTTGTGGATGCCGAGGTGGATTCGCTCTCGACCTTCGGTCTCGATGTCGACACCGGCTCCTACACGCTGGCCCGGAGCTATATCGAGCGCGGCGACTTGCCGCCGGCCTCCGCGGTGCGTGTCGAGGAGTTCGTCAACTACTTCGACTATGGCGATCGGCCACCGCGACATGGCGACTTCTCGATCGCGGCGGAGGGCGCTCCGTCGCCCT
>JAOTZA010000199.1 GCA_029861655.1 Acidobacteriota bacterium
AGCCGTCCATGGGAGCGCGCCGGACATCGCGGGCCAGAACCTCGCTAACCCGATTGCCCTCCTGCGTTCAGGGATTCTGATGCTCGACCATCTGGAGCTCCGCGAGGCGGCGACACGGGTCAGAAAGGCGCTCCACGAAGTCGTGGCCGTGGCCGGTGTGCGTACCCGGGACATCGGTGGCGAGGCTTCGACCAGCGAGTTCACCGATGCCCTAGTGGCGGCTCTGGGGTGACCGCTCGCCGCCAGCGGCCCCGACGCTAACCGGCCGGTGACTCGGTGCGGGAGGCGGCGATCTCCACGGCGTCAACGACTGTTTCCTTGTTGATGAGTTCGCCAAATAGATGTGGCGGGGCTCCCGGGCCGTAGAGCAGATAGAAGGGGATGCCGTAGCGGCCGTGGTCGTTGAGAAAGTCCGAGATCGCATCGTCCCGATTCGTCCAGTCGGCCTTCATCGGTACGACACCGTGGCGGTCGAAGACCGCGGCCACCTCTGGAGTCTCCAGGGCGAGCCGTTCGTTGACCTTGCAGGTAAAACACCAGTCGGCAGTGACGTCGACAAAGACCAGTGTGCCATCGGCGGCCAGTCTTTCCGCTTCGGTTCTATCGAAGCGCAGCCACTCGATGAGGTGTGAGGTCTCCGAAGGGTTGCCGGTGGTCTTTGCGACCGCCTCGGCCGACGCGGCCAGGGTCAGAGCTACGACGCAAGAGCCGACAATACCCGCGAGCGCCCAGCGCGGTCCCGCGCGGCCTCCCTGGTGGCGCATCCAGATGAAGAAAGCCAGCGCCAGGAGGGCCAGTTGGACGAACGCGAGCCTCTCGCGGCTGACCTGGGAAGACAGGACGTAGAGCAGCCAAACCGCGGCGGCGGCCAGGAAAAAACCCATCAAAACCCGGAAGTGATTCATCCAAGCACCCGGCTTTGGAAGGAACCGGATACTCCCGGGTGCGATCGCGATGGCCAGATAGGGAAGGGCCATACCGAGACCAACGGCGGTGAAGATCACCACGATCGTGACGGCGTTCTGGCTGAGAGCGAAGCCGACGGCCGTTCCCAGAAACGGAGCCGAACACGGGGTGGCGAGCAGGGTGGCGAAGAGACCAGCCATGAAATGCGCCGCCAGGCCCTCGCCTCCGGAGGCGTCCGCCCAACCCGCAATTCGAGACGGGAGCGTTACTTCGAATAGACCCCAGAGGTTGAGACAGAACAGGACAACCACCAGGGTGAGAAACACGACGAAGGTCGGCTCCTGGAACTGGACGCCCCAGCCGACCGTGGCGCCTGCGAGTTTGGCGACGACCGCTGCGGCCGCCAGCGCCCAGAAGGAGAAGACGATCCCCGCCAGCGTGGCGAGGGCGCCGACCGTCACCCCTCTGCGGCCGTGGGCTGAGCTCTTCACCAGACCCAGCACTTTGAGCGAGAGGACCGGTAGAACGCAGGGCATGGCGTTGAGCAGCAGGCCCCCGGCGATCCCCAGGAGCACGAAGAAAAGAAGACGGCGAGGCGCCGGAGTTTCCTCCTTCACGTCCGGCGCGGTGGCCGCCTGAGCCGGCATCTCTTTCACGGCTTCGCCGCCCGGTCCGATCGAGAGATGCAGCTCGGTGCGGGTCGTTACCGGAGGCAGGCACTTCCTGTCGTCGCATGCTTGGTAACGAAGGCTGACATCCATGGGCACGGTGGGGCCGGAAGTGCCCAGGGCGACCTCGAACTCGGCGTCGATCACGACTTCGCCGTCGTACACCGAGAGCGGCTGATCCTCGAATGCGAAGACCTTTAGAACCCCGGCCGGGTAGGTGATTCTGGGCTCGTCCCAGCCGCGAAGCGCTTCGATGGTGGCGGTCGTCGGAATCAGATAGTCGAAGGTCGGTTTGTGAGAGTTGACATGCCAGCCTTCCTCGATAGAGAGCTGAAGCGCCAGCCGGACGCTGTCTCCCTCCTGATAGGCGGTGCGATCGGCGAGCGCGGACAGGGTTGCCTTCTCCCCATTGCGCCCGGACAGGGAAAGCTGCGCAACGGCTCGCTGTGCCGACCAGCTTGCCGAAACCGCAAGCAGGAGGGCGATCGTCCGGACGATCGGTGGTATCGGAGTTTTGGTCTGAATGTCGGTCTGCACGTCGATGCCGGAATAGTCGAGGGAGAAGCCGGAGCCGCTGATCGCGAGGTCATTATATGTACGCTCGACCCTTCAGCCTGTATCCTCCGCTTATGAAGTTCTCCGGTCGGATTTCTCGGGTAGGTGAATCCGCAACTCTCGAGGTGACACGCCGCTCCAAGGAGCTCGAGGCGAGTGGTATCGACGTCATCGATTTGAGCGCCGGTGAGCCGGATTTTGATTCGCCCCCAGAGGCCATCGAAGCGGCGGTCGACGCGTTGCGTGGCGGTATGACGCGTTATACGGCTGCGGCGGGGATTCCCGAGCTCCGCCAGGCGATCGCGGAGGACTACAGTGACCGATTCGGGGCGCCGTGGCAGACCAACCAGGTCGTGGTGACCGTCGGGGGCAAGACAGGGCTTCTCGAGTTGGCGCTGACACTTTTGGATCGAGGCGATGAGGCCATTCTACCAAGCCCCTACTGGGTGACTTTCCCGGAGCAGATACGCCTGGCGGGCGCCGAGCCGGTCATAGTGGAGTCGCGGCCCGAAGAAGGGTTCCGGGTGCAACCAGAGAGGATTGTCGACGCCTTCACAGAGGCGACACGTCTGGTCATTCTGAACAGTCCGTGCAATCCGACCGGCTCGGTGATTTCGGCGGAGGATCTTCGCTCGATCGTCGAGGCCTGTGCCGAGCGAGAGATAGTGGTCCTCTCCGACGAAACCTATGAGCGCTTTCTCTACGATGGCGCGGAGTTCGCGAGCGTCGCCCGGCTGGCGGAAGAGTTCCCCGACACCGTCATTCTGTGTGGCTCGTTCTCGAAAACATATGCAATGACCGGATGGCGCGTGGGCTTTGTGATCGCGCCCCAGCCCGTTGTAAAGCGAGTCGTGGCGCTGCAGAGCCACGCGACATCGAACCCCACGACCTTTGCCATGGTGGGCGCCCTGGCGGCTCTGCGGCGTGCCGGCCCCTCGATCCCGGCGATGACCGCCGAGTATCAAGTGCGGCGCGATCTGGTCACCGCACGCCTGTCGGCGATGGAAGGAGTCGAGTGTCTGGCGCCGGCCGGTGCCTTCTACGCGTTCCCAAGAGTCGCCGACTGCTACGCTGAATCCGCGGAGTCCGGACCGGTGGGATCGGTGGCTTTTTGCAGCCATCTTCTGGACACTGCTCGGGTGGCTACGGTACCCGGGGTGGCGTTCGGCGCCGACGACTTCCTGCGCATCTCCTTTGCCTGCTCCCGCGACAAGCTGGACCGGGGTCTTGAGAGGATGGCGTCGGCAGTCCGGGCGCGTTCGCGGTAAGATACCAGCGCCCGCTCTTTGGGCCGAGACCCGGCCCGACTTAGCAAAAGGAGTTCTTGCAATGTTCCGATTTTCCCGCCAAACCCTTGCCCTCGTGGCGCTGTTCTCGGTGATCGCTTGCACACCGGCAGGGCAATCTCATCTGGATGAATACGACAGCACACCCGCCGGTGCGGAGGCGTTTCTCGCCGCAGCCGAGGGCAGGCTGCTCGACCTGCTCCTAGAGCTGTCGCGGGCGCAATGGGTGCAGCAGACGCACATCACAGGAGACACGGAGGCTTTGGCCGCGCTGGCCTACGAGCGCTTTATCGAAGCGCAGATGCAATACGCCAAGCAAGCCACACGGTTTGACGACCTCGAGCTCTCCGATGAAGCGGCTCGCAAGCTTACGCTTCTCAAGACCGCCATTACCCTGCCTGCGCCCAGCGATGCGGAGCTACGCCAGGAGTTGACATCGATCGCCGCAGCACTCGAGAGCTCCTATGGAAAGGGCCAGTACTGCCCGGAGGAGGGCGAGTGTCGCGATCTGGGCTCGCTCTCGCGGACCATGGCCGAGAGCCGCGATCCGGCCGAGCTTCTCGAGGCCTGGGAGGGTTGGCGGACGATCTCTCCCCCCATGCGAGACGGCTACCAGCGCTTTGCGGAATTGGGGAATCTCGGCGCCGAAGAGCTCGGCTTCAGCGATCTGGGTGCTTTGTGGCGATCGGGTTACGACATGCCAGCCGATGATTTTCGCGCTGAGCTCGACCGCTTATGGGAGCAGGTCGAACCGCTTTACGACCGGCTCCACTGCTATGTGCGCTCGCGCCTAAACCGGAAATATGGCGATGAGATCGTGTCTCTGGATCAGCCGATCCCGGCTCATCTGCTGGGTAACATGTGGGCACAATCATGGGGCAATGTTTACGACCTTGTGGCCCCAGAGGGCGCCGATCGGGGGTTTGATCTCACCGTTCTTCTGAAGACCAAGGGGCTGGACGAGTTGGAGATGGTTCGCTACGGCGAGCGGTTCTTTACCTCCCTTGGCTTCGAGCCGCTGCCGGACACTTTTTGGGAGCGGTCGCAATTCACCAAGCCGGCAGACCGCGACGTGGTGTGCCATGCGAGCGCCTGGGATATAGACGCTGTCGACGACATTCGGATCAAGATGTGCATCGAGATCAACGCCGAAGACTTTTCGACGATTCACCATGAGCTCGGACACAGCTTTTACCAGCGTGCCTACAGTGTTCAGCCGCTGCTGTTTCGCGAGAGCGCCAACGACGGCTTTCACGAGGGCATCGGGGACACGATCTCTTTGTCGGTGACGCCGAGCTATCTTGTGGAGTTGGGATTGCTCGACAGGGAGCCGGATGCCTCAAAGGACATCGGCGTTCTGCTCGCCATGGCGTTGGACAAGATCGCGTTTCTACCGTTTGGTCTCGTTGTGGATGCGTGGCGCTGGCAGGTCTTCTCCGGCGAGGCCAGTCCCGAGGAGTACAACGACGCATGGTGGTCTCTGCGAGAGAAATACCAAGGTGTTCGAGCTCCTGTAGAGCGTTCCGAGGAAAGCTTCGACCCGGGCGCCAAATATCACGTGCCGGCCAACACGCCGTATACGCGGTACTTCCTGGCCCACATTCTCCAGTTTCAGTTCCAGCGCGCACTCTGTGAAACCGCGGGCTACGAAGGGCCCTTGCATCGGTGTTCGATCTACGGCAACAAGAAGGCCGGCAGCCGGCTTATCGACCTGCTGGAGATGGGGGCGAGCCGGCCATGGCCCGACGCCCTGGAAGTCGTCACCGGTCAGCGGGAGATGGACGCGACCGCGATCATCGACTACTTTGCACCGCTCGACAGCTGGCTCGAACAGCAGATCGAAGGTCTCCAATGCGGCTGGTAGAAAGGCGAACCCGGATGAACGAGAAGACGCCCGTCGTAGTTGGGGTGGTGATGATACTGGCGACGCTTCTTGCGTCGACGATCACCTGGGGCGCGGTCGGGAAGATTGCAGGTCTGGTCACGGACAAGGACGGGAATCCGCTCGCGGGCGTGCTGGTTACGGTCAGTTCAGAAGACGGCTCGGTGAGCGAAAGCACGCAGACCAACAAACGCGGCAAGTTCAACATGACGATCAAGGAGCCCGGCAAGTCCTATTCGGTCCGACTGGAGAGGAGCGGTTACGACGGTTTTGAGGGGCCAATCGACATGCGCGAAGGCGAGACGTTGGGAGCCGAGTTCAAGCTCTTGAGCGCCGAGGAGGGCCAAGCCCATAGGGCGAAGCTGGAGGCGATCGAGGCGAAGAACAAGGCATCGCGGCTCTACAACGAAGGAGTGGAGCGCTATAACGCAGGTGACCCCGAAGGCGCGTCCCAGAAGTTCGCTGAGGCGTTGGTGGAAAGACCCGAGATGGGAGCGGCCCTTGCCGGGATCGGCCGCATACATCTGGAGGCGAAACGCTTCGACCAAGCGATCGAGCCGCTGGCCCGGTTCGAGCAGATGGATCCCGGCCGCATGGCTGTCCTGTTGATGCTTTATGACGCCTACGACGGCGCCCGGCTGGCGGCAAAGGGAGCAGCGGAGGGCGAGACCGCCAGCGTGGAGGAGAGGGCTGGAGCAGAGGCAAGGAGCGCCGAGATGGCAAAGAAGGCTGACGCGACGCTCGAATCTCTCATCACTTCCCATCCGGGGCTCGAGGCGGGTGCAAGGGTCTTCAACCAGGGGGTGGCAGCCGTTTCCGTGAACGACTTGGAACGGGCCCGTGAGCGGTTCTCGCTGGTTCTCGAGATCGCTCCCGACCTACACCCGGCTCGCGTCAATCTGGCTC
>JAOTZA010000200.1 GCA_029861655.1 Acidobacteriota bacterium
CGACCGCGTCCAGCCGTCCAGAATCGGCTGGATCCGATTGAGAAACGGTCCGCAGGCGTCGGGGCCGGCGCCGGGTCCGGACCCCGGGCCACCGACCGCGTCGCGAGGTGATGCCCCGCCTGAAGTGCCGGCGCCAGCGGGCGGTCCGGGGGGGGCCGCCGCGGTGGCGAGACCTCTCAGCGCGGAGCCTAGGGTGTCCTGGCTGTCTTCCCACGCGTCGCGGATCGCGGTCAACGCCTGCTCATCCTCGGCGCGCCGGCTGAGTCCCGCGCTCCTCTCGGCGGCCAGCCGCTCGAGAGCCTGCCCGAGCGCGCTCCTCGACGAGCCGAAGGGCGCTTCGACCGTGAGCGCCCGCTGCTGGCGCAGGATGAGCACGCGTTCGGGGTCGACACCGTTGGTGAGGAGAAACTGCTCGAGTCCACGGACAAGCGCCGGGTAGTCGGACGGACCGAGCCTCGATTGGTCGAAGTAGATGACCACGTGGCCGGGGAAGACCGCTGTCGGTGCGACGTCTCTCGAGCCCGGGGCGCCGCTGGCCGCTGATGCGGCTAGTTGCACGGACGCTCCATCACGGACCTCGGCAAAGTAGTCGACCGCGACCGGCTCGCCATCGTGCAGGATCTCGAAGTCTTCGGCACCAAGTCCGATGACGGGATCGCCCTGTTGATCCGTCACCCAAACGTCCACGTTGACGATCCGGACATCGACCGTTTCGGCGAAGCCCGCCGGATCGGGGGAGGCCGTGGGCTGGTCTTGCGAGACCACCGGCGGGGCGAAGACACCGAGGCACAGCAGGTTGGCGGCAGAAAGCCCTAGTGTTGCTCGGAGTGGTTTCATCGCATTTCGGCTGGCATCGAAGAAGACAGTGTCAGCATATCGCCTTGGACGGTTCCTTGGGGCGGGCGCTCGGCGCGAGTCACCGGCTGTTTCCGCGTGCCGACTTTCGGCGTTTGAGCCAGTGCTGGTAGAGACCCCATGCGAAGAGCACCGGGCCGAGGAGCAGGACGCCCCAGAGCCCGATTGAAGCACGAGTGGAGAGCGCCATCATCACGTTGTTGGCGAACAGGCTATCGGTTACCAGATAGGTCCAGGTGGCGGACGGCGCGCGTAGGCCGACGTCTTCCCAGTCGACGCCATCGGTACCGATCTCGAGCCTAGAAAACTCGGCCACAATCGTGTCGTCGATTCGCTCCAAAAGCTCTTCGAAGGAGGCGATCGCCGTGCGATAGAACTCCGCCAGTGGCTCCCGCCCATCGAGAGTCGCCAGGGGGGTCTCGTCGCGGACGATCTGCATGTCGGTCAAATACTGAGCAAAGCAGTAGTCGATCGCCATCAAAGTCAACCGGCTCTCGACCTCGCACAACGCTTCCTTGCCGATTTGTTGTTCGACCTCCTTCCACCGTGTGGCGCAGCGCGTCGCGAGCAGATCGGTTCCAACACCGTTCTCGAGCACCTCCTGACGCCAGGTCCGAACATAGCTTCCTTGATCGTTGAGGATCTGCGAGTAGTCATAGAGCCTTCGGCGGGCGTCGAACAGGTGCCCTTCGGCGATGCGTTGAGCGCGCTCCATCTCGCGGCGGACCACCGTGGATGTGATGGCCGCCGTAGTTCGGATGGACCGCAAGCGGCGTGGGATGAGGCGCGCGATACCGTACCGGCGAGGGAGCTCGTCTTCGAGCGAAACAAAAAAACGTGAGCTGCCGGGATCGCCTTGTCGGCCCGCGCGGCCCCTGAGTTGGCGATCGATGCGCACGCTCTCGTGCCTGGAGGTTCCGAGGACATAGAGTCCCCCTAACTCGACCACCCGATGCCGCTCGGCTTCATTGTGGCCCCCGAGCTTGATGTCGGTTCCGCGACCCGCCATGTTGGTAGAGATGGTCACCGCCCCCAGGGCGCCGGCCTCGGCGACGATCCTTGCTTCCTCCTCGTCGTTCTTGGCATTGAGGACCTGGCAGGGAACTCCGCGTTCTCGAAGCTCGGCGGCGAGCCGCTCCGACTCGGCTACGCTGACGGTGCCAACAAGAACCGGGCGGCCGGAGGCGTGGACTCGAGCGACCTCGGTCATCAAGACATCGTTGCGGACTGCGCGGGTGGCATAGATGAGATCGGGATTATCCTGTCGAATGCAGGGACGGTGCGGCGGCACGCTCATCACCTCGAGCTTGTAGAATTCGGCCAGTTCATCCGCCGCAGATCGCGCCGTCGCCGTCATGCCGCACAGGCGCGAATAGCGTTGGAGAAAATGCTGGGTCGTGATCGATCCCAGGACTACGCCGTCGGCGCCTAAGCGGAGTCCCTCCTTGGCCTCGACAGCCGAATGCAGCCCATCGGGCCACCGGCGTCTCTCGGCGACCCGACCGGTGAACTCGTCGATCAGCTCGACGTTGCCGGCGCGCACAATGTAGTCGACATTTCGGCTCAGCAGGAATTCAGCATGGAGCGCGTTGCGGATCCGCGCCAGCAAAGCGGGATCGTCCGCTGCGAACAGGTTGGCGCCGCCGAGCGTGGCCTCGACCCGGTCGATTCCACGATCGGTGAGGAAGACGGTGTCGTCTTGGTCGCCGCGGTCAAAGTCGACCCCGGGCGCGAGCTTGCGGGCCAAGGCCGCGATCCTGCCGAGACCGGCGGCTCCTTCTCCAACCGCGCCGGCAATGACCAGAGGAATCCTCGCTTCATCGATCAAGATGGAGTCCGCTTCGTCAACGAGGGCGAAGTAGGGGGCTCGCTGCACCTGCCGGGAACGCTGCAGGCAGAGACCGTCACGCAGAAAGTCGAAACCGACTTCTTTGGCGGTGAGGTAGGTGACGTCGGCTGAGTACGCTCGCTGGCGCTCGTTCCCCGTCATGCCTTCTTGGATCAGACCTACACTGAGACCGAGGAACCGGTACACGGGGCCCATCCAACTCGCGTCGCGATGGGCTAAATAATCGTTGAAGGTGAGAACGTGCGCGCCGTTCTCGGTGAGCGCGTTGAGGAAAACCGGGGCGACTGCCGCTAGGGTCTTTCCTTCTCCCGTCGCCATCTCGACGACCTTGCCGTCGTGCAGTATCAGCCCGGCCGCGATCTGGGCGTCGTAAGGCCTCATGCCGAGAACGCGTCGTGAGGTTTCGCGCACGAGCGCGAACGCTTCGGGCAGCAGGACCTCCAACGACTCGCCGGCCAGTGCCCGGCGCCTCAAGACGCCCGCCCGCTTGGCGATTGCGTCGTCGTCGAGGTGCGTCAGCTCGGGCTCGAAGCCGGTGATCGATTCAATCCTGGCGCGATGGTCCGCAGACTCTTCGGCCGACGAGAGACCGTGGTGCGAAGTTTCGGTTCCTTGCAGCGCCGGCACTGGGGTCTGGGCTCGCCTCTCCGTCCGCCATCAGGCAGTGGTGTCTCAAAACATACCACTAGCCCCGAGTCTTCTGGAGATGGCTGTCTGCTACCATGCAGCGTTCTCGAAAGCTGGAAGGTCGATCGTCGCGGCAGCGAGCGGCGCCCAGGAACCGATGGAGGCACGCATGCCGGAGTCCACCTCGCTTGTACAGTTCGTTCCGTTGGACTGGGTCTGGATCGGGTTGTTCATCGGCCTGATGGTCGTGTGCGGCGTCATCTTCTACCGGCTCGGCAAGCGTAGCGAGGCCGACTTCTTTCTCGCCGGCCGCGGCCTGCCATGGTGGCTGCCGGCGACCTCGGTCTATGCGACGCACACCGCCACCGACACGCCGATGTGGATCACCGGCACGATCTACAAGTGGGGGATGCGGGGAATCTGGTACCCGTTTTTCAGTGCCTGGTGCGCGGTGTCGCCCTTCGTCTCCACCCGCATCTTCCGGCGATCGCTCGCCATGAGCCAGGCCGAGTGGCAGAGCCTGCGGTACTCGGGCCTGGGCTCCGAACTCCTGCGCGGCTGGCTGGCCGGCTGGCAGACCTTTATGAACATGTTCGTCGTCGCCTGGGTGTCGGCGGCCATGGGCAAGGTCTGTTTGTTTCTCTTTGGCTGGCCAAGCTGGATCGGCATCGTTCTCTTCACTTCGATCTGCGCAATCTACGTTTTGACCGCCGGCTACTGGGGCGTCGTGATGGCCGACTTCCAGCAGGGCCTGATCGGTTTCGCGGTGATCACGCTGGTGTCGCTGTGGGGTATCTATGAGGCGGGCGGCCCGGTGGAGATCGTCACCAAGCTCTCCGGGCTGGGCGAGGCCTGGCGCACCAACCCGTTTCACTTCGATGCCTTCATGGGCCTCGATCCCGACAAGTTTTACGCCCTCGATGTGATCACCCTGCTGGTCATGGCGATCTTTGGCGGTCTGGGGATGGGCAACTTCATCGATTGGTATCCCGAGGCCCAGCGCATCCAGAGTGCCCGCACCGTGCGCGACGCGGCCTATTCGATCTGGGCCGGTGGGCTGGCGGCGATCTTTCGTAACTCGTTCTGGGCGGTGTCGATCCTGGCGTTCTTTGTGCTGTTCCCCGGCATGACGAACCAGGCCGAGTACGAGTTCGGTTGGTTCCGGCTCGGGTTCGACTACTTACCGGCCGGTCTGATCGGGATGTTCTTTGCCGCGATTATCGCCATCCATCTGTCGACGATTTCGACCCACCTGAACCTAGGAGCGCTCTACGCCACGCGAGATCTCTACCACCACTACATCAACCCGCAGGCCGACGAGAAGAGACTGGTTCTGGTGGGACGCCTCAACACGCTGATCCTTCTTCTGGGCAGTTTCTTCCTGGCGATAACGATGCAGAACATCACCAAGTGGTTGATCTTCGCCCTGTGGCTGCAGGCCGCTGGGATCTGGGTGCCGTCGATCCTCCAGGTTCTCTGGTGGCGCTTCAACTCGTGGGCCTATCTGGCGAGCTGGATCGCCAATCTTCTGATGAGCTGGCTGGTGGTGTTCGTGCTACCTACACTGGGTGTGCTGCCGGCGCTGCCCGACTGGGCGAGCTTTTGGCTGCTAGCGGTTCTGGTGGCCCTGATCTACGTCCCGGTGTGCTTCTTGACACGACCCGACGACATGGACCACCTGGTCGAGTACTACGTGCAGGCCCGGCCCGCCGGGTTCTGGGGGCCGGTCAAGCAGGAGGCGATCCAACGAGGTCTCGTCCCGGCGACCGAGAGCCATAGGTCCCACGGTCTGCTGCACCCGGACTGGACCCCGGAAGAGGCGGACATGTGGACGAGCCACGATGTCGTCGCTTCGCTGCTGTCGGCAGCCTGCTACATCCTGGTGGCCATCGGGGTTGCCGGAACGCTGCTCCTGCGACCCTGGGGCTACGCGTGCCTGGCGGGGAGTATGGTCTGCGGCTGGGCGATGTTTCGCGTGATCGATCCGAAGCTCAAGGCCATGTCGGTGGCGTTCGAAGGCAACCAGGCGGAGTATCTCGAGCGGGTCAACCAGAGGACCCGCTGGGAGGACGCATCATGATCGACGAAGCGATCGGCAAGATTCTCGGGATGGCGATGGCCTATGTCGCCAGCGCGGCGGGAATGCTCGTCGCTTACATCAATTATCGCAAGCGCATCGTCAAGGCCGAGCGCGTGATGACGGGTACGGCCTGGACCGTGATCGGGGCGTCGATTCTCGCCGTCGTCGCGGGCGCCGTGCTGGTCGTCCGGCTGGCGGCGGTGCCGGAGGCGTCGTCGGAGGCAGCGGGGACCGCGGAGACATCGGAAGCTACCGTCGAAGCCCTGCAAGTCGAACCCGAGCCGGCCGTGGAAACGGTGGCGAAGACGTCACCGCCACCGGAGTCGAACCGTTGGCCGTGGATCGGGATCGCCCTTCCGGCGGCTATCTTTCTCTTCGCCACGGTGGTTACAGCCGCGCTGCATCGCCACTTTACGACTCACGGGCACTGAGCCGGTTTGTGCTGCGGGCGAGAATAGGAAATAGGGGAGTAGGGGGACACAAACCATTTCTTCGAGAATGGTTTGTGTCCCCCCTTATTGGATGAATCGAATAGGGATGCGGATCGCGGCTGTTTTCCTGGTCATCTCGGCCGGCGGCTTGGCCGCGGCTTCTGTCGCGCGGGCGGCGGACGTTGCACCCAGGGCTCGCATCTCACTCGACGGCGAGTGGACGTTTCGGCACGCGAATCGCGACAAGTTCTACCCGGCAGAGGTCCCCGGCGTGGTGCATCTGGACCTACTGCGCAACGAGCTGATCGCCGAGCCCTTCTACGGCACTCATGAGACTGCCTTGC
>JAOTZA010000011.1 GCA_029861655.1 Acidobacteriota bacterium
GCTGGCACTCGATTCGCGGACCGACGTCATGGTGCTGAAACACTCCCGCAGAAGGTGCGCCTCGAACAGGAGCTTGGAGTTGCGTGGTGGGCCGAGCATCTCGAAAGCGACGCTGCGACTCTCGCCAGTGGCCTCTAGCTCGGTCATCCATTCCATCGCCCAATGGCGCATCATCCCGGCCCGATAGCTGGGACCGAGCACCGCATTGTCGAGGGCGTTGATGATGTCGTGGCCCGTGTTGCCACCCTCGATCTCGAAAACCAGATACTGAGCGATTTCCTCCGGCGTGACGAATTCCATCTGCTCGGCGGTTGTGAGCATCGCGAACTCTTCCAGGCTGAAAATGCCGTTCTCGCCGGTGTCGATGTAGGTGGTGGTCAGGATTTCGTCGGTGAGCTCGGCCGCCGAAGGATCGACCGTTGAGAAGGTATCTCCCACCGGTCGTGGTTTGGCCCGTACCAGCCGGATCGCCTCGCCACGGCGCACGATGGGTCCGTGGTCGATCTTCTTCCAGGCGATTGCGGCGGCGGGTTTGATCTCCTTTGTGATGGGTGCTCCAGGCGTTCTGGCCATCAAGAAGAGAAGAAGTGAGTGGGCCCCGGCTACCGCGCTCTTGGACAGCAGGACGCGGCTCGGCTTCTCCTCCGAATGGGTATAAGGCACATTCAGGCCCATGCCGCCGGTTCCGCTGGTGCCGATCTTGAAGTAGACACTCGTTCCCGCGTCCCGCATGCCTCGATAGAGAACCTGGATGTGTCGAATGAGCCGCGGGACGTAGAGGGATTCAAGGAGTAGCGTTGCGGTTTCACCGTCGAGTTGCTCGAAACCCGACCCTTCGAGCGAGGCGAGCGCGTCCGCGGACGCGCTGTAGATGTCCCGATAGGCAATGCCGGTTGCCGTATTGACCGAGTCGATGACCACGTCGGAGCGGCTCTCACTCAGAAGCCGGTAGAGAAGATAGTCAGGGAGTCGCGAATCATCGAGCTGCTCGAGCTGGGCGCGCAGATCGGTCAAGCGATCGGCCTTTTCGGCAAGACCGAAGATGTCTCCGCTCGAGACCGAGAGACGAGTCGCTCCGGCTTCTGGCGCCAGCTCTTCTCGAGCTTGCTCGGCTTCATGGGCACGCAAGCTGTGGATCTGGATCTCGGCCGCGCCGCGTTCGAGAAGTTTGCGGCACACGGCGATGCCGACGAGGCCGTAGCCACCCAAAACCAGGACCTTGCGACCTTCGATTCTCACTGGAGTCTCCCGCGTAGATCGATCCGATGAACCGGACGAGCGGCTGGAAAGCTTACAGCATTTCCTCTGTCGCCGGCGGTGCTCCGGTTAGACTCCCCAGCGGAGAACTACCCCATGGGAACACGAATCCAGTTCTATGTCCTGCCGCTTCTGGTTTGCAGCGCTCTGACGGCATCGTTCGAGGCGGAGTCCGCCGTGCTAGATGTCGACCGCGCGATCGCGGCCTCGTTGCCAAAGCTCATCGACATCCGGCACCGAATCCACGCCAACCCAGAGCTTGGAAACCGCGAGGTCGAAACGGCAGCGTTGGTCGCACACGAACTCCGCCGTTTGGGTCTGGAGGTCGAGGAGGACGTCGGTCTGACAGGTGTCGTCGGCGTACTCGAAGGGGGGCTGCCGGGGCCGGTTGTCGCCGTGCGTGCCGATATGGACGCCCTTCCGGTGACTGAGGAAACCGATCTCGCTTTTCGATCGGTGAAACGCGGCCTGTACCTCGGTCAGGAGGTGGGTCTAGCCCACGCTTGCGGGCACGACATCCACACCTCGGTGGTCCTCGGAGTGGCCGCGGCGCTGGCTCCGAATCGGCAGGAGCTTGCGGGTACCGTCAAGTTCATCTTTCAACCCGCGGAAGAGGGGCCACCACCGGGTGAGCCAGGCGGAGCCAAGCGAATGCTCGACGAAGGCGCCTTCGGCGTGCCGACACCCAAAGTGATTTTTGGCCTTCACTCGTGGCCGAGTCTCGAGATCGGGACGGTGGGCTGGGCGGCTGGTCCGACGATGGCGGCGGTCGATCATTTTGTCGTCAAAGTGCGTGGCAAGCAGTCGCATGGTGCCTATCCCCATCTCGGAGTGGACCCGATCGTCATGGCGTCGCAGGTGGTCACCGCGCTCCAGACGATTCGCTCGCGCAATCTGTCGCCACTCGAACCGAGCGTCGTTACCGTCGGCATCATCCGGGGGGGCGAGCGCTTCAACATCATCCCGGCGGAAGTTCACCTCGAGGGTACCGTACGTACGTTCAGCGATGATGCCCGAGAAGAGGTCAAGCGGAGAATCACGAAGATTCTCGAAGGGGTGACGACCGCGGGTGGAGGTTCCTACGAGATCGTTCAGTACCAGAACAACGCTCCCGCGACGATCAACGACCCCGAGTTGGCTCTCAGGGTACGCCCGGCACTCGAAAACGCGGTCGGCGCAGAGAGCGTGATCGAAACCTCGCCGACCATGGGCGGTGAGGACTTCGCCTATTTCGCCAACGAGGTTCCGGGTTTCTATTTCCGGCTTGGTGTGGTCGAGAAGGGGATGGAGTCGGGTGGTCTCCACACCCCGACGTTTCGCGCCGGTGATGGGGCGGTCGAGGTAGGTATCCGGGCCATGGTGGGTCTGGTTCTCGAGTTTCTCGGCGGCCCTCAGCCAACCGAGTAAGTCCTTGCGGCGAGATCTCCCCGAGAGCCTCCGCGCTGCCTGGCTGGTTGCAGCCCGTCGAACGCCCGGCTGGAAACGGCGCTCACTACTCAGCCTTGGACGATTTCGCTCGCGCCTCGTTGTTCGCCCGCGCGGATCAACCAGGCCTTCCAAGACCCTTGTACACTCGCGGGCTCACGGCGTTCCCGCCGAGCATTCGCCGAGCTGCTTTGGAACGCCGACCGGCACGATCGTCATTCGGAATCCTGTGATGCGGTTGGAAGTCGTCGGTCAGTGGAGGATGCGAGCCTCTTGCGACGGGTCTCTCCGAAGCCGGTGAGCGCCCGCCGAGCGAGCCCCAAATCGGGAGCCTTGCTCCCGAAGGGGTGAGCAGCCGTCAGAGCCGACCGTGGTGAGAATCACCCAGCGGTGTGGCAGCCCAATTCGTCAAATGCGGCTTCGAACCGGCTCTCGGGGAGACCGCGTCGCAAATCGCGAGCTTCATCTCCAGCCGGGCGTTCGACCGGGCTGTGAGCACGTCGGTCAGCTTGCCGTACCCTGTGGAGACCCAGGCAAGGTCCCTCGGTTCAGCCGTTTTTCGAGTCGTTGAGCCCAAGACGCAGCAGGGGTAGAATCTTGGTTCCGGCCTCGCCGTCATTCGGCGCCCGAGGTCTCGACCAACCAACCCAGGGGTTAGCCACCGATGAAGAATCACGGCCTGTACGCCAGCCGCCACGGGCTGGAAGCGGCGGGTCTGGCAGGCGTTGCCGACGTCTACTGGAATCTGCCACCTGCGCAACTCTACGAGCACACGATCCGGCGTGGTGAGGCCATGCTCGCAGCCGAGGGCCCGTTAGTGGCCCGGACGGGTGCCCACACCGGCCGTTCCCCCAACGACCGCTTTCTTGTGCGCAACCCGGAAGCTACGAGTGCCGCGAACATCTGGTGGGGTGACGTCAACCGCGAGTTTGCCCCGGCAAGCTTTGCTGCGTTGCACAAAGAGGTTTGCAGTTATCTCGAAGGTCGCGAAGTCTTTGTCTTTGACGGCTATGCCGGTGCCGATCCTGAGTACCGGTTGAAGGTCCGGATAGTCAACGAAGTGGCTTGGCACAACCTTTTTGCGCGCAATATGTTTGTCCGCGAGGCGAACGGTCCGACGCTCGAGGGTCATGCTCCGGAGTTCACGGTGATCTCGGCGCCCGGCTTTGAGGCCGACCCGGCCCTCCACGGCACCACGAGCGGTACGTTTATTCTGGTCGATCTCGAGAAACGCCTGGTATTGATCGGTGGTAGTTCCTACGCCGGAGAGATCAAGAAGTCGATCTTCTCGGTCATGAACTATCTGTTGCCCGAGCGGGGCGTTTTGCCGATGCATTGCAGCTGCAACTACGGGCCCGATGGCGATACTGCGCTGTTTTTCGGTTTGAGCGGTACCGGCAAGACAACACTCTCGGCCGACTCCGAACGGACACTCGTCGGTGACGACGAGCACGGCTGGAGCGATCGGGGCGTCTTCAACATGGAAGGCGGGTGCTATGCCAAGGTGATCCGGCTGTCGCCCAGCGGTGAGCCCGAGATCTATGCTACGACTCGCCGTTTTGGCACGATTCTCGAGAACGTCGTGATCGATCCAGCGAACCGCCGGATCGATCTCGATGATGGTGCCCACACCGAGAACACCCGTGCCAGTTACCCTCTGACTCAACTCGCGCGCGCGGACCTGGACGGCCTTGCCGGGCATCCGAACCATGTAGTCTTTCTCACCTGCGACGCCTTTGGTGTACTGCCCCCGATCAGCCGGTTGAGCGAAGATCAGGCGGCTTACCATTTTCTGAGCGGCTATACCGCCAAGGTGGCCGGGACCGAAAGAGGCGTCACAGATCCGAAAGCCACGTTCAGTGCCTGCTTTGGCGCGCCATTTATGCCTCGGCACCCCGGTGTTTACGCCCGCATGCTGGCGGAGAAGATCCGCCAACACGATGCACGCGTTTGGCTTGTGAACACCGGTTGGACTGGGGGCTCGTTTGGCGTCGGTCAGCGAATGGCTCTCAGCCACACGCGGCGAATGGTGCGAGCCGCTCTTGCTGGAGAGCTGGAAGAAGTGGGCTATGCGGCGGATCCGTTTTTCGGTCTGGAGGTGCCGGTGCGTGTGTCGGGTGTGCCGGACGAGATTTTGCGACCGCGGAGCGCCTGGGCCGACGCAGCCGCCTATGATGATCGCGCTGGAAAGCTGGCCGAGATGTTCAGTGAGAACTTCAGCGGCTTTGAAGAAGGGGTCGGGGAGCGGGTGCGGGTTGCCGGGCCCAGTCCGATGCGGGTCTGAGCCGTTACCCGGACCAAGAAAAGGGAGGCGATAGTCGCCTCCCTTTTCACTCATCCGCTGGTGCTACTCTAGTCTTTGAGAACGAACGTGACCTTCATGTTGACGCAGAAGTTGGTCACTTCTCCGTTGGCGCATTCGACTTTTGTCTCATTGATCCAGGCGCCCTTGATGTTGTCCAGCGTTTTGCTGGCGCGGGAAATACCTTCGCGAACCGCGGCGTCAAAACCGTCCGGTGAGCAGGCTGAGATTTCGGTCACTTTGGCTACTGACATTTGCATTCCTCCGTATCTAGGGTTGAAGAAACTCGACCGGAAGCGACGTTAGCCGATTCTCGGTGGAATTGCCGGGTGAGAAATATAGCATGGGTCTGACACGGCTCGAGAGGATCGCCGAGGAGCTGTCGGGCGCCGCGGGGCGACTCGAATTCTCGTCTCCCGTGACCCACGTCTACAACCCCTTGGAATACGCGTGGCCGGCTCATGCAGCCTATCTTCGTCGCTTCGGGAGAGGGGGGAACAGAGTCGTCCTCCTTGGAATGAACCCGGGTCCCTGGGGGATGAGCCAGACCGGTGTGCCCTTTGGCGAGGTCGAATCGGTCCGTGGCTGGATGGAGATCGAAACCCCGATCGGGCGGCCGGAGCGCGAGCACCCGAAGAGGCCCGTCGACGGCTTCGACTGTCGTCGTAGTGAGGTGAGCGGTCGGCGTCTTTGGGGTTGGGCTAAAGACCGCTTCGGTTCCCCCGAGGAGTTCTTCGCCCGTTTCTTTGTCGCCAACTACTGCCCGCTGGTTTTTCTGGAGGAAAGCGGGCGCAACCGGACGCCGGACCGGTTACCCGCCCGGGAGCGGCGGGCTCTGTTTGGACATTGCGACCGCGCCCTGGCCGCGAGCATCGAAGCTCTTTCGCCGACCTGGATCGTTGGTGTAGGACGCTTCGCCGAGTCGAGAGCGCGGGTCGCGCTCCAAGAATCGAGCGTTCGAATCGGCAGGATCCTCCACCCGAGCCCGGCGAGCCCGGCGGCAAATCGCGGATGGCAGAAAAAGATCGAGACCGAGTTGGCGAGACTCGGAATCGCCTTCTAGAGAGACCGGGGTGCCGGGGGTCGAGGGAGAGACCCCATGCTAGGTTATGAATATGGCGGAGAGTTCCAGGGAGGGTGGTGGTCCCGCCCGGTCGCTTCTCGCGGCGGCCTCCTTTGTGGTGGTGGTCGCGGGTCTGAGGGCGGCGGCGGAGATTCTGCAGCCCCTCCTACTGGCGGTTTTCATCGCAGTCTTGAGTTTTCCGTTTCTCGAATGGCTTCGCCGCTGCGGCGTCAGGACGGTTTTGGCGGTCATTGCCACAGTGTTCGCGGATCTGGCCTTGCTGGTGGCGTTGGGTTTGCTGATCTCCGGGGCGGTCAACGAATTCGCCTCGACGGCGCCGACTTATGTAACCCAACTCATCGAGAAGAGCAAAGCCGGGCTCGCGGCTCTTGAAGAGCGAGGCTTCGATCTTTCGGACTGGGTGACTTTGGAGCCCATTGATCCCCGCCAGCTCGTAGACGTCGTGGGTGGAATCGTGGGTGGCACGGTTCGGGGCGTCGTCTCCGCGTTCTCCGGCATCACTTTGGTAGCCGTGACCCTGGTCTTTGTTCTGTATGAGTTGGTGGTCCTCCCGGACAAGCTCAAAAGAGCGCTCGGCGGAGCCGACCCAAAGCGACACTTCGAGAGTGTGATGCGCGAGGTCCAGAGGTATCTCGGTATCAAGACGGCGATCAGCGTGGGGACGGGGTTGGTCATTGGGACCTGGGTTTGGTTTTTGGGTGTTGATTTCCCACTTCTTTGGGGTCTTGCTGCTTTTCTCCTCAACTACATTCCGGTTCTCGGACCCGTTATTGCTGCGGTTCCGGCGGTGCTGGTGACCCTCGTGCAGTTCGGTTGGGGTCGCGCGCTGGTGCTCGCCCTTGGTTATCTGGTGGTCAAGGTTCTGGTGGGTGATCTGCTCGAGCCTCACCTGATGGGGCGGCGGTTCGGGCTTTCGACCACCGTGGTGCTCGTGTCCTTGATGTTCTGGGGTTGGATCTGGGGCCCGCTCGGGATGATTCTCTCGGTGCCGCTGACGATGACGCTGAAGATCGCGTTCGAACACAGTGATGGGATGGCCTGGGCCGCCGTGCTCCTCGGACCCGGGGAGCCACCGCAGCCCGTGCTTGTCGAGGTGGGCAAAAGGTCTTCCCCGCCCCCCGAACCGGCGTCGACCAGCGCTCCCGATCGAACGGTCTGAAGCCAAAAGGCCTTCTTGACAGCGGTTGGCGATCTGCTACGATCTCTTAAATCGGACTGATTTAGTCCGATTTGTTCAGAGAAGAGATCCAGGCAAGAAACGTATGCTCCGCATGACCAAACAAGCCGACTATGGGATTGTGCTTCTGACGCGCATGGCGCTGGATCCCAAGCACTGGTTCAACGCATCTCAGCTGGCCGATCTGGTGCAGTTGCCGTTGCCGACCGTGTCGAAGATCTTGAAGCTTCTGGCCCGGGCGAACCTGCTCGAGTCCCACCGGGGTGTCAAGGGCGGTTACTGTCTTGCCCGCCGGCCCCAGGAGGTGACGATGGCCGAGATCATCAGTGCGTTGGATGGTCCGATTGCGGTGACCGAATGCATCGACGATGCCCCTGGCGAGTGCTCGCAGGAGTCGAACTGCTCGATCCGTGAAAACTGGCAGCGCATCAATCTGGCGATTCGTTCGGCTCTGGACGGGATCACCCTGGCGGAAATGACCCACCCGGTGACACGCGATCTCGTCACACTGGGGAGCAGCGAAGCCGAGTCGTCCGCCGAGATGGCTACATAGGAAGGGAAGAAGATGGCAGAACCCATTGCGGATGTCACCGACGTCCTCGAAGAACGCGTCAATCAACAATACGAGGCCGGCTTTGTCACCGACGTCGAACAGGAGATGTTCCCACCGGGCCTCGACGAGGAGGTCATTCGCAAGCTCTCGGCCAAGAAGAACGAACCCGAGTGGATGACCGAGTGGCGGCTCGAGGCCTACCATGGCTGGCTCGAGATGGAAGAGCCCACCTGGGCGAACATCAAGTATGAGCCGATCGACTACCAGTCGATTTCCTACTATGCCGGTCCTAAGCCGAAAGGAGACGGCCCACAGAGCCTCGACGATGTCGATCCCGAGATCTTGGCCACCTACGAGAAGCTTGGGATTCCGCTCATCGAGCAGCAGATGCTAGCCGGTGTGGCGGTCGATGCGGTGTTTGATTCGGTCTCAGTTGCTACGACCTTCAAGGAGAAGCTGGCCGAGGCCGGTGTCATTTTCTGCCCGATGTCTGAAGCGATCCAGGATCACCCCGAACTGGTCAAGAAATACCTCGGCAAGATCGTTCCACGCGGCGACAATTTCTTTGCCGCGCTCAACTCGGCGGTTTTTTCCGACGGCTCATTTGTCTATGTCCCCAAGGGCGTACGCTGCCCGATGGAGCTGTCGACCTATTTCCGGATCAACGCCGAGAACACAGGTCAGTTCGAGCGCACGCTGATCGTAGCCGAGGAAGGCGCCTCGGTGTCGTATCTCGAGGGCTGCACGGCCCCGATGCGGGACGAGAACCAGCTGCATGCCGCGGTGGTCGAGCTGCATGCCGCCGAAGGGGCGCAGATCAAGTATTCGACGGTTCAGAACTGGTATCCCGGTGACATGGAAACCGGCAAGGGCGGAATCTACAACTTTGTCACCAAGCGGGGCATCTGCGCGGGTCGCAAGGCCAAGATCTCCTGGACCCAGGTCGAGACCGGTTCGTCGATCACCTGGAAATACCCCAGCGTGATTCTGAAGGGCGATGACACGGTGGGCGAGTTCTACTCGGTGGCGCTCTCCAAGGGCCGCCAGCAGGCCGACACCGGAACCAAGATGATCCATGTCGGTAGGAACACCACCTCGACCATCGTCTCCAAGGGGATCTCGGCCGGGCACGGCCAAAACACCTATCGTGGTGCCGTCAAGATCCTCAAGGGAGCCGATGGGGCCCGCAACTTCTCGCAGTGCGACTCGATGTTGATCGGCGATCAGTGCGGAGCTCACACGTTTCCGTACATCGACGTGCAGAACCCCAACGCCCAGATGGAACACGAAGCCTCGACGTCCAAGGTGGGCGAGGATCAGCTTTTCTATTGCAACACTCGCGGCATCGAGACCGAGGATGCGGTGTCGATGATCGTAAACGGCTTCTGCAAAGAGGTCTTCAACGAGTTGCCGATGGAGTTCGCCGTCGAGGCGCGCAAGCTCCTCGAAATAAGCCTCGAAGGCTCGGTTGGTTAAGGAGCTCGCAAGAGAAAAAACTACGCCGGGCCGACGGTGCGGCGGAATCCCAGGAAAGAGAGAGAAGATGAGCATGCTCGAGATCAAGAATCTCCACGTTTCGGTGGAGGGTCAGAACATCCTGCGCGGGGTGAACCTCACGGTTAGCCCGGGTGAGGTTCACGCCATCATGGGTCCAAACGGTTCCGGGAAGTCGACTCTGGCTCAGGTCATGGCGGGTAAGGACGAATACGAAGTCACCGAGGGACAAATTTTCTACAAAGGTGAGGACCTTGCCGAAGCGGCGCCCGAAGAACGAGCCCGGGAAGGCCTCTTCCTTGCGTTTCAATACCCGGTCGAGATCCCGGGTGTTTCCAACGTCTACTTCCTCAAGGCTGCGCTCAACGCCATTCGCAAGCATCGCGGCCAGGAGGAGATGGACGCGATGGACTTTCTGACCTATGTGCGCGACAAGATGAAGATCGTCAAGATGGATGAAACGCTCTTGAACCGGCCGGTCAACGAAGGCTTCTCGGGTGGCGAGAAGAAGCGCAACGAGATCTTTCACATGGCGGTTCTGGACCCGACGTTGGCGGTGCTCGACGAGACCGATTCGGGTCTCGACATCGACGCCTTGAAGATCGTTGCCGACGGCGTCAACTCGCTGCGTAGCGAGAAGCGTGCATTTGTCGTGATCACCCACTACCAACGGTTGCTGAACTACATCGTGCCGGACTTTGTTCACGTGCTCGTCGACGGCAAGATCGTCCGCTCGGGTGGCAAGGAGTTGGCGCACGAGCTCGAGGAAAAGGGCTACGCCTGGTTGGAAGAGGGTCGTGCAGCCGGCGCCTCGGCTGCGACGGTCTAAGGGGGGGCGTATGAGCGCAGCAATCGCAGCATCTGCTACCGAATCCCCGGCAAGAGCAACGGTGCAGGATGTCTATCGGCTCGGGTTCGAGGGCGTCGTTCGACGACGAGAGGGGCGAGAGCCCCGATCGCTGACCGCGCTTCGCGCCCAGGCCTTCGAGCGTTTCTCCCACATCGGTTTTCCGGGCAAGCGCGACGAGGAGTGGCGCTTTACCGACATCTCGCCCATCGCACGCAGCGGCTTTCGGCTCGGCGCGGAAACGCCCTCGGTGTCGGCCGAAGCGATCGAGAAGTACCGCTACTCCGGCACCCATGAGCTCGTCTTCATCAACGGTCGTTTCTCCGCCGAGCACTCACAGATCGAGGCTCTCCCCGAGGGCGTCGTGGTCGGCAGTCTCGCGGATGCGTTGGCCAACACGCCCGAGAGACTCGAGGGGCACCTGGCGCGGCACGCGAAATTTGAGATCCACCCCTTTGTCGCCCTCAACACGGCGTTGTTTGAGGATGGTGCTCTGATCCGAGTGCCCAAGGGGGTGATCGTCGACAGGCCGATCAACATCATCCACGTGGGTCGGCCCGAAGGTGAAGCGTTTGCTTGCTTTCCCCGTCACATGCTGATCGCTGAGGAGTCGAGCCAGGTGACCGTTGTCGAGCAGTACGGATCGGTCGGCGAGGGCGCCTACCTCACCTGCCCGGTGATCGAGGTCTCAACCGAAGACAACGCGGTCATCGACCACTACAAGCTGCAACGAGAATCCACGGACGCCTTTCATGTCTCGACGTTTCAACTTCACCAGCTCCGCGATTCGAACTTCTCGTCGCACTCGATCTCCTGGGGTGGCGGGCTGGTGCGAAACGATGTCAACGCGATACTGGCCGGTGAAGGCTGTGAGTCGACCTTGAACGGTCTCTATATGGTGGAGGGCAGCCAACTGGTCGACAACCACATGCGGGTCGAACACAAGGCCGCGCACTGCGACTCGCATGAATTGTTCAAGGGGATTCTAGAGGGTCGGGCGCGGGCGGTGTTCAACGGCAGGATCTATGTCCACAAGGGGGCGCAGAAAACCGATGCCAAGCAGACCAACCGGAACCTGCTGCTCTCGCCCACGGCGCTGTGCAACTCCCATCCACAGCTGGAGATCTTCGCCGACGACGTCAAGTGCACCCACGGCTCGACCGTTGGCCAACTGGACGAGACGGCGGTCTTTTACCTCCGTTCTCGAGGCATCGGGGAGGAAGCGGCCAAGAGTCTTCTGACCTACGCATTTGCGGCCGACATCGTCGGGCGCATCAAGGTCCCCGAAGTACGCCGCGACCTGGAGGAGTTCCTGTTCCGCAGACTTCCTCGGGGCGAGGTCGTACGGCAAGCGGTATAGCGATAGTCCGTTGGATTCTGCGATGAGTGAGCCCGTCAAATCCCCGGCTCTGTCGAGCGAGGCCCGGCAAGAGGCGCGGGCGCCTCAGGGGGGCGCAACCCTCGATGTCGAGGCGGTCCGCCGTGATTTCCCGGCGTTGGCGCTCGCGCCTTATGGGAAGCCGCTCGTCTATCTGGATAGTGCCGCCTCGGCGCAAAAGCCCGAGGTCGTCATCGAGACCGAGGCGCGTTGCTACCGTGAGTTCTACGCCAACGTACATCGGGGCGTGCACTATCTATCGGCCAAGGCCACGGTGGCCTACGAAGACGCGCGGCGAAAAACGGCTCGATTCATCGGCGCGCGAAACCCCAACGAAATCATCTTTGTGCGCGGCACCACCGAGGGGATCAACCTGGTGGCCTCGAGCTACGGACGCCGCCACGTGGGTGCCGGTGACGAGGTGCTCATCACCACTATGGAGCACCATTCGAACATCGTCCCCTGGCAACTTCTTTGTGAAGAGAAGGGGGCGACGCTCAAGGTTGCTCCGATCAACGATCGCGGCGAGGTCGAACTCGACGAGCTCGAAAAACTGATGGGCCAGCGGACGCGACTCTTCGCCACGGTCCACGTCTCAAATGCGCTAGGAACGATCAACCCGGTCCGGGAGATGATCGCGCTGGCTCATGCGCGCGGAATCCCGGTACTGCTCGATGGAGCGCAGGCGGTTCCCCATATGCCCGTCGATGTCGCCGAGCTCGATTGCGAGTTCTATGTCTTTTCGGGTCACAAGGCTTTTGGCCCCTCGGGAATCGGCGCGCTCTACGGCAAGCTCGAGCTGCTCCAGGAGATGCCGCCGTATCAAGGTGGCGGTGAGATGATCCGCACCGTGAGCTTCGAGAAGACCGAGTATGCTGATCCGCCGGCGCGTTTCGAGGCCGGCACCCCCAATATTGCCGGTGCGATCGCGTTGGGTACCACGGTGGACTATCTCGAGGCGATCGGTATGGATGCCGTCTGGGCGCACGAGGAGAACCTTCTCGGCTACGGCACGGCGCTGCTCGAGAACCAGCCGGGGTTACGACTCATCGGCACGGCGCGCGAAAAAGTAGGCGTACTCTCGTTTGTGATGGACGGTGTTCACCCGCACGACATCGGCACCATCCTGGATCGCGAAGGGATTGCGGTGCGCACCGGGCATCACTGCGCCCAACCGGTGATGGATCGCTTTGGCGTACCGGCTACCGTGCGCGCTTCGCTGGCGCTCTACAACATCCGTGAAGAGCTCGATCAGTTGGCAGCGGCCCTGGCCAAGGTGCGGGAGCTATTCGCTTGATGAGTGACCTGTTAGATCTCTACCAAGAGGTCATCCTGGACCACAACAAACGGCCGCGCAATTTCGGTGCGCTCGAAAGCCCGGATCGTGAGGCAACCGGTTACAACCCTCTCTGCGGAGACCAGCTGGTGCTCGACGTCGCCCTCGACGGCGATGGCGGCGCAATCAAGGACATCCGCTTTCGGGGCTCGGGCTGCGCCATTTCCAAGGCGTCGGCGTCGCTGATGACCGAAGCGGTCAAGGGGAAGACCATCGCCGAGAGCGAGAAGCTCTTCGAGCGGTTTCACGAGCTCTTGACCGGCGACCCGAGCGTGCGCGGCGAAGCGGGGGCCGAACTCGGCAAGCTGGCGGTCTTCGAGGGTGTGCGTGAGTTCCCGGTGCGCGTCAAATGCGCCACTCTTGCCTGGCACACGCTCCAGGCGGCGCTCGAAAAGGCCGAGGCGCCGGCGACTACCGAGTAACTAACTTACTCAGACCACTCTTTGGACCCAGGCGAGCTCAAGGCAGCCCGGTCGAATGCCCGGCTGGAAACGGCGCTCGCCGATCAGCCTTGGACGAGGTTGCTCGCGCCTCGTTGTTCGCCCGCGCGGACCAGGCATGACCTTTCAAGGCGTTCTTGTGCCCGCGGGCTCACAGCGTTCCTGCCGGTCATTCGACCGGGCTGCAGCGAGAGCTGGCCGGACAGAATCGATCGCCGAAGCCATCAGCGGTGGCCGTCGGCGGCTTCTGTCCGAGCCGAGTCCGGCGAATAGCCCGCAGGGCGAGCGCCAAATCGCGAGCCGGCGGCTTGCGAAGGCGCGAGCACACCAGGAACTCTAGGGTGTTGAGAAGAGGGACGGAGATAGAGACAGTGAGACCGGCTGATGCGGGCCATGAGCCGGGCCTCGGGAGGACAGAACCGCCGACAGAATCACTATCGGCCGCTACTTGATATACGAGTCGATCACCCGTTCGATTGCCTCGCTGCACACCGGGCAGAAGTGGTCCGGGTTGCGAGAGAACATGATGCAATCCGCCGCCGGTCTGTAGAGACCTTGGGCTTCGTAGCTCGCGCCTTCAAAGGCGCCGACCACGCCATAGTGCTTCTCGGCCTCGAGGATTTTCGAGGTGACCCGTTTGACCTCGGCGAAATACTCCTCCATGCGCTCCTCGGAGGCACCACCGGCGCGGAGCTCGTTGCGTTTCTTCTGAAAATCCAGAGACACACGGTCGTAGGTCTCTTGGTCCCAGGGCGTCGGAACCGGAGTCGACTCTTCGACAAGGTGTTTCCATTTGAGTTTTTCCGCCTCGAGAAGCGCCGTGATGTTGGGTTCCCAGGGCTCGGTTCCCGGCGGGTTGAATTCCTCGTACGACACTTGTGAGGTGTAATACTCGTCGCCGAGGCCGGCAAAGGCATGACCGAACTCGTGCACGATCAAATAAGGGAGCTGACCGCTTTTGGCGGCGGCTGTCGAGTAGAGGTTGTAGATGCCCCCGCCGCCGTACTTGTCGCTGTTGGCGATGAGAATCAGCGCGTCATAGGGCGCCAGTGCTGCGACCTCTCTTAGACGCTCGTTTTCGAACGTCAGCATGTAGCGCTCCAAGTCAAACGCGTTGTAGGAGAGACCCAGCGGAGTACGATTCCAGAAATCGGTGCGCGGGCGCGAAATGCCCGAGTGCTCCGATGCGATGTCGATCGCCCAGACGTTGAAGTCCTGGAGGCGCTCGGAAAAGGGCTCGAAGGCAAAGAGAGAGTCCACCACATGCCGCACGTCCATCCGGTATTGGGGTAGCTCCTCGGTGGTGTAGCCGTCCCCGAGAACCAGAAGATCGACCTTCTCCGCCGGATCGCCGTGTTCGAACACCGGCCAGAGCTCACCCCGGCGGGGGATCTGCGAGCGGTCTACAAAGCGACTTTGTGGATCGATGGGGAGCCGGTAGATCTCGGCGAATGTGCCGTCCGCCTGTCTCTTGCTGAGCACGAGCTCCACCGGCATCTTGGGTTCAGGGAATCGCTGGGACTCGTGCAGTGAGCGCCGGAATCCCCGGCGGGCCTCTCCGGTGGTTTCCCATTCGCCATAGATCGAGGAAAAACCATGGCTGTAGAGGCGGCGTTCGCCCTCCGGCTCGAAGACCTCGAAACGGTATTTGCCGAAGCCGGTGCTTTGGTCGAGGCCGCTTCGCCGGCCCGGCCAGCTGCCTTCGAGCCGGAGTCGATGAAGACTGATGTGCTCCTCTCCGGCGATCCCCGAGTGGTAGTAGTCGAATCTCAGGGCGCGTCCAGTGAACACCTCTTCAAAAGGCGGGGAGGCCGCGGCCAGCGGAGACAAACCGAGGCACAAAACGAGGAGAATCGTTGTTGAGACTGCTGTGTTGCGGTGCTTTTGGCGTGGGGTCGAAAGAGTGGTCGACATCTGACGAAGATAGCAAACAGTGATGCGGTTGCGATAAGGTTCTGCGATTCCATCCGCCCGCACTCCAAGACTCGTTTTCGATCAGGGCATCATGACTGTTACCAGAGTAGAGTACGAACAGACCGTCTGGTCACTGACTAAATTGCTACCGGAACCGGTCGAAGAGGCGGCGTCACGGTTTTTGGCCGAGATGGAGGTAGCGGTTGGCGAATTGGAGGCCGCCAGGCCCCGACTGGGTCCGGAGCTCACCTCGGCAGAGCTTCTGGAGCTGCTGCGAACCTACGAAGCGTTGACCGAGAAGAGCTTTGTCGTTTCCGCCTACGCCCAGCTGGCGTTTGCGGCGGACACGCAGAGCGAAGAGGCCCTGACTTTTCGCAATCGAATGGAGCAGGCCCTGATCGGTTTCAAGAACCGGGTCGTGTTTCTGACCCTTTGGTGGAAAGAGCTGAGCGACAGCGAAGCCAAACGGCTGTTGCCGGACGAGAGTCAGGAGCCGGACTTTGTCCACTTCCTGAGGGATCTTCGACGGATGAAGCCTTTCACCCTCGAGGAGCGGTGTGAGCAGATCGTCAACCTCAAGGATGCCGATGGTATCGGAGCGGTCTTGACGCTCTACTCGATGCTTACGAATCGTCTCGAGTTCGAGATCGAAGTAGACAGCGAGACAAAACGGCTTACGCGAGATGAGGCCATGAGCCTTGTCTTTTCTCCGCAAGCCGATCTGCGGGAGGCCGCCTATCGCGAGTCGTTTCGCGTCTTCAAGGGCGAGGCGAAGATCCTGGGCCAGATCTATGTCAACCGGGTACGGGATTGGGCGAGCGAGCAGGTGGAGCTTCGAGGCTTCGGTTCGCCCATCGCGGTTCGCAACATCGCCAACGACGTCCCTGACCGGGCGGTGGAGGTTTTGCTGGAAACCGGAGCGGAGGCGGCGTCGGTCTTTCGAAGGTACTTTCGCTGGAAGGCCGGCCAACTCGGTACGGCGAAGCTCAGTCGCTACGATCTGTACGCTCCGCTGAGCGCCTCCGACTGGAGGATTCCCTACGCCGACGCCGTCGACCAGGTACTCGAGACCCTTGCCGACTTTCATCCCAGGTTCGAGGAACTGGCGCGGCGGGTCTTCGATGAACAACACATCGACAGCGAGATCAGAAAGGGAAAGAAGGGTGGAGCGTTTTGTGCCACCGTTCTGCCGTCGCAGACCCCCTGGCTTCTCGTCAACTACACTGGTCGGGTGCGTGATGTGGAGACCTTGGCCCACGAGTTGGGTCATGCGATCCACAGCATGATGGCGGCAGACCACTCGGTTCTTACCCAGCACGCCTCGTTGCCGCTGGCCGAGACGGCTTCGGTCTTTGCCGAGCGGCTACTCGCCGATCGGCTGCTGGCTGAGGAGTCCGATCCGCTGGTGCGCCGCGAGCTACTTGCGGCTTCCCTCGATGACATCTACGCCACGGTAGTCCGGCAGGCGTATTTTGTGCGTTTCGAGATCGCAGCGCACGAGGCCATCCTCGGTGGGCGTTCTCCGGAGGATCTCGGCGATCTATACTTCAATCTTCTGGCCGAGCAGTTTGGAGACTCGGTGGAGGTGGAGGAAGACTTCCGTTACGAGTGGCTCTCGATTCCGCACATCTACCACACACCTTTTTACTGTTATTCCTACAGTTTTGGACAACTCCTGGTGCTGGCTCTTTACAGGCGGTACCAGGAAGAGGGTGAGTCGTTCATACCGGGCTATCTGCGGATCTTGACTCACGGTGGTTCGGCTCGCCCCGAGACGATTCTCTCCGAGGCCGGCGTCGACATGACCGATCGTGAGTTCTGGCGCGGCGGTGTTCGAGTGTTGAGCGGGTTGGTCGACGAGCTCGAAGCGGTCGGCTAAACCACCCCCTCGCCCTCGATTCCCCGGGGGAGTTGAGCGAGGGGAGATCAGAACCCCACCTTCCGCATGATCGCACGCGGTAGGTTGCGAATCACGAGCATGATCCAGCGCCAGGGCGGTGGCACATAGACCACCGGTCGACCGCGGTCGATTGCCCTCAAGACCCGCGGGGCGATCTTCTCGGGTTCGCCGGAAAAGGGGGGTCGATCGAGGCCGGCGGTCATGTCGGTCTTCACAAAGCCCGGCTTGACACACACTGTCTTCAGTCCCATCGAGCGAAACTTGTGGTCGAGGCCTTCGAGATAGTGGCTGAGACCTGCCTTGGCGGCGCCGTAAAGGACGACAGGTTTTCGGCCGCGCTCTCCCGCGACCGAGCTGAAGACGCAGAGTGTGCCTCCTCCTCCGCCAGTCAGCCGCCGTCGAGCTTCCTCGCAAAACTCGATCGTGCGAGTGAAGTTGACGTCGAGGAGACGCCGCGAGAGAAGGTGGTCGCGCTCCAGCTCATCCTGCGGCGCAAAGAGTGCCGCCGTGACCACCACGGTGTCAAAGCCCCCAAGGGCGGTCTCGGCGGCGGCGAGAGCCGCGGCAAAGCCGTCGGGTTGCTCCAGGTCACAATGGCTCGTCCCGACTTCGGCCCCGCCGAGCGCCTTGAGGTCCTGGGCGCTCCGATCGAGGGCATTGCGGTCACGCCCGAGCAAAAACAATCGGTCCCCACGCGCGGCCATCTTGCGCGCCAGGGCTCGGCCCATTCCGCGGGTTGCCCCAAGGATCACGACCTTCAACGCGCTTGCTCCAAAAGCCGCACCGACTGGGCGCTTTGCAGACGCCGTTCGGGGTCCCAACGGCGTCGGGCCGCGTCGAACGCCTCGAGCCGCGGCTCCATTGCCGCGAAATGATCGCGCCGGGTCAGGCTGTCTTTGGTTAGATAGATGCGTCCGCCTTCGGCAATGACGCGCCGGTTGAGCTGATTGACGATCTCTTGCGTCGTCCGCTTGATCTGCAGATCGACGGCTATAGAAATCCCGGGGCGCGGAAACGATAGCAGCCCTTCGCCCACCTCGCCGCAGTCCTTGATGACACACAGAAACGAGCCGGCTCGGCTCGACACCAGCGATTCTAGAAAACGGCGGGTGGCCCCGGGCCTCTCGGTTTCCGGGAGCACGCACTGGTGTTGGGTGAACCCGCGCCGGCCGTAGATGCGGTTCCAGCGACTGACCGCGTCGAGTGGGTGGAAGAAGCTTTCCGGATGACGGATACCGGCTTTGAGCCGGCGCGGATGGCGGCGGAAATAGAGCGTGTTGAAGGCTCGCATCGAAACCCTGTTGAGCAGCCAGCCGGGGCAGTAGAAGGGCACGCTCATTCGGTGTTTCTCGGCCGGCGGGTTGGTCGGTGCTTCGTTCTTTTCGGCCCAGCGGCCGCGAATCAGGATGCCGCGACCAAGGCCGCGGCCGGTGGCCAACGCATCCAGCCAGCCAACGGTAAATGGCCAATCCGAGGCGGCGGTGCGCAAACCTAGAATCAGATCCTCGAGACTCTCGACACGTTGGGTTTCGGCCCAGATCCAAGGTGAAGGAATCGGCTGCAGGCGTACCTCCGCTTCAAGGATATGTCCGGTCAGACCCATCCCGCCCAGCGTGGCCCGAAACAGATCAGCGCGTTCCTCGCGTGAACACCGAACGACGCGTCCATCGGCGAGCAGTAGCCGCAACGACTGGACGTGCCTGCCGATCGTGCCATCCACATGGTGGTTCTTTCCGTGGACGTCGGCAGCCACCATGCCGCCGAGGGTCACGTACTGGGTGCCCGGGAGGACCGGAAAGCTCCAGCCCCGAGGCAAGATCACACGCTGGATCTTGGCCAGCGACACACCGGCCTCGCCGCGCAAGAGACCATCGGCTTCATCGAAAAGGAGGATCTGATCGGCACGCGTCGAACCGGCTACTTTGTGAGCGCCGGGTGGAGGCAGGGACGAGTCGCCGTAAGAACGACCAAGGCCTCGTGTGAGAACGGCGTCGCGCGCGATCTCTTCGAGGTTCTCCCCCAGGATCTCCTCACCGGGCGCCGAGGTGCCGCCCCAGCCGCGGAGAATTCTTGTCGGCGTAGCCACCAGGGAATCCTACGTCAAGGGGCTGTGATGCGCGGAGGTAGCAACGGCCACAGGCGGCGCCGACCTCGGTTAGCCGGGCACCTCCTCGAGGCCGCCGAGAAGGAGAGCGTTGAAGAGCAGTTTGAACGTGCGCAGCGGTTGTGCACGGTGCTGAGCACGGAACCCGAGCAAAACGACCCGTCCCTTGCCGACCGCATACTCGACAACCGCGGCCCGACGTTCGAGGAGCTGAGCACCTGCAAGGTAGCCGCTCAGCCGGATGTCGTCTCGGTGCTCCGGGTAGCGGGCTACGACGCGGCGCTCGAAGCGGGCGTCGGGTACCGACGTACGAAACGCCGGTGACCCGGCGAAATACCCGGCCTCCTCTTCTCTCATGCCAAAGCCCAAGGGGTGCGTCGTGTCGATCAACAGCCGAACGGTGGTTCCGGGAGCCGAGAACTCGGTTGAGTTCTTGCCCTTGAGCACGTTTCGCACCGGCAGCTGAAAAAGCTCGATAAAATAATCGCTCGATGAGTCGAGCGCGACCACCGTGCCGCCGGCTTTTACCCAAGTCTTGATTCGATCTCCACCCTCAACGCCGATGCCGCCAGAATATTCGGGTGGCATCTTGGCCGCGAAACGGCGCGCATCCTCCGACTCCGGCTCGCCCTTCTCGATGAGCGATTTGCCGACGTCGGGGAAGAGCAACACGTCGAGCTCCTCGAACTCTCCTTTCTCGATTTGCTGGTTGGAGAGGTTGAGGAAGGGAAATTCATAGCTCTCGAGCAGAAAACGAGTCCAGCCCTCGTCCATCGATGCGCGCCAGGGTTTGTAGAGACCGGTGCGTTGAGGCCGCAGTCGCCAGCGTCTCCCCTCCGGCTCGGCTTCGAGCCCACGAATCGGAAGATGGAGTTCGTTCGAGAGGCGGGATAGTTCCGAGACCTCGATGACGTGGGGCGGAAGATAGATATCGCCGACCTGGCCTCCCGAGGGTGCCTGCGAGAGCCAGAAGACCGAACGACCGGATTCCAGAAGACGGTTGATCGCCGTAAAGGCGGTGTCGGCGGCGTGGGAGATGACATATCCACCCTCGGCAGGGGAGACATCCCCACCTGGCCACAGGGGCTCTTCGATCCGGCTGAGGTCTCCCGTCACCGGCTCTGAGGTCTCGACGATCTCCACTCCCATCGAAAGCGGTAGCGACCAAGAGGTCACGTCGTATGGAGGGATGATGGGGCCGTCTTTATGCGGCCTGACCTCCGGGTAACGTTGAGGCCGCAGCATCGTTCGAAGGAAGGCCCGGTAGGGCTGAGCGGCTGGGATGACCAGGGTCCCCGCGGGATAGCGGGTCCGGCCGACCCTCAGCTCTTCGTCGGCAACGGAAACACGGACACCGTGTCGCAAAAGAAGGTCAACCAGCTTGGCCGCTGCCACCGGGTCGTGCTGATCGGGGGCGACGATCCAGGCGTAGGGGGGCTCCGAGAGGCCGCTCTCGCTCGACTCCCGTGCCATACGACCGAAGTTGGTCAAGATCTCTTGCCGGTACTGCGATGCCGACTCGGCCAGCGCCCAGGTTGCAATCAACTCGTACTCGACGATGTCGCGCAGCCTCCACCATCCACCGGGCCAAGGAGAGGGAAAGTTGGCGCGCCGTTTGTACTCCGGAAACCCCTTGCGGCCGCCGCGCAGCTCGCCGGGCTCGATGTAGATCGGCGATGCGATGCGCACGCTCGCCACCTCGGTGAGCAGACCGGTGACGTTTTTCCACCAGGCGGTGTTGCGGGTGCCGCCGGGCCAGTAGCTGTCGTAGATCATGTTATGACCGACGCCGGTCTTGCCCGCCTCTTCTAGGCGGAAGGACATGTTGGTGCCGATCAAGTCGGCTTGGCGAAAGATCAGCGAGTGAACCTCCGGCGCCAAGGGATCGGTCTGCGGTGGCACGAACATGCGAACGCTCGACGAACCCATCTGGTGCTCATCGACAAAGACCTGTGGAAACCACTCATGGTAGAGAAGATTGTTGACGACTTGCGTCTCTTTCTGGGTGAGCATGTAGAAGTCGCGGTTGTTGTCGTGGCCCACGTAGGGTTGGTAGAGCCACGGCATGCGGCCACCTTCGTATTCGGTGCCGACATGCTTGTCGTACCAGTCCACCACCATCACCTGACCGTCCGGGTTGATCGACGGCATCAGGAGCAGAATCACGTCTTCCATCCAGGCGGTCTTGCGTGGATCGCGGGTGGTGGCGAAGTCATGAACGAATTCCATGGCCATCTGGGTGGAGCCGACCTCGGTCGAGTGGATGGTGCAGGTGACGAGCGCGATCACTTTCCCCTCGCGCGCCAGTGCCTCCGCTTCGGCGGGATCCAACTCGTCGGCGTTGGCTAAACGGCGGGCAATCGACCGGTAGCGGTCTAGATTCGCCTGGTTCGACTCCGAGGTCAGGATGACTGTCCGCATCTCGTTTCCGAGCGTCGAGACGCCTGCTTGCTCGACGGAAACACGTGGCGAGCCCTGGGCGACCAGGTCGATGTACTCGAGCACCCGGCTGTACGGCGCCAGCTTGCGATCGGCGCCGACACGGTGACCGAGAAAACTCTCCGGGGTCGGGATCTCCTCGGCCGCTGAAAGCGATACGCCGGCGAGGAGGCAGATCACGGGCAAGAGTTTTCGCAGCATCCGGGGAATCTCCTTTTTGGCCGGTCTGGCGCCTGGGTAGCGAGGCGGGTAAGTTCGGTGGGTCAGCAGTCCACGGATCGCAGGCTAACATGGTGCTTTTGAGCAACTGGCGGGCGTTTTGCACCTTCAGCGTGGGAGAAACCTGGATACGTCATGAGTAGAAGAACACAGAAAGGCTACGCGGCGGTTTTGTGTGTCTGGCTGGTGGCACTCTTTCTGATCGCGTCGCCTCCTGTCATCAGCGACGTCGATCAAAACCTCGATCGGTCGGCCCGCGCCGCCCAACTCATGGACGAAGAAGTGTTGAGTTATGGATGGAGTCTCGGCGGCTTCAAGGGAATGCTGGCGCGGCTCGTGGTCCCGGGACGTGGGGGAGCGACCCTGCGTACCGGCCGCAACGGCACGGGACATCTGGTGAGCGAGCTGAACATTTTTTCGCCCCGGAGCCGCCATGGCGATTTCCAGCGCTACGGCGCCGAGATCGGCTCAGGACCTGCTGCCGAAACGCTCAAGGCCTGGACGACACAGATGTTTCGCGGCAGAAAGAAGGAAAAGGAGGAGGATCTCGGCGGCGAAGAAGCGGTCGACATTGCTTCGAGTATCTGGCGTCTGCGGCGCGAGCCCGCGTTTGGCTCGGGTCGCTCTCGGCTCTGGTCGGGCGGCAACTTCTATCCGATCGAAGTCCGGCCCGCCGGCAAAAGCTGGGCCACCCTCGAGGGGCACCGCATCACGACTCGGTCCTTCTTGATTCAGGGAGTGCGAAAAGAGGGT
>JAOTZA010000012.1 GCA_029861655.1 Acidobacteriota bacterium
CCAGGGGGGCCGCGAGACCCCGGTGTCACCCGGGCCGCTCGCCGAATACACCATCGTCAGCCCCAGACCCACGAGCACCACGACGGCGGTGAAAAGCAAGCGGTCATATGCCAGCTTCTTAGCCACCCGAGCCTCCCGCTGACCGAGCGAGGTCTTCGACCAGACTTCTGAAATGCTCGCCGCGTCGCTCAAAATTCGAATACTGATCGAAACTGGCGCACGCGGGCGACAGCAAGACGGTTTCTCCGGAACGCACCGCGGCCGCCGCAGCTGCCACCGCCCGCGGTAGGTCGCCGCACCCCTCGATCTCGACACCGGGCTCGAGAGCGCGGCGAATCTTCTCGGCTGCTTCGCCCACAAGATACACACGGCGTGCCACACGGCACACCGGCTCCGAGAGCGTCGAGAAATCGTCGTCCTTGGCGCGGCCACCGAGGATCAAGTGGACCGAAGCGGGTGGAAAACCTTCCAACGATCTCGTCGTCGCGCCCACGTTGGTACCTTTTGAGTCGTCGATCCAGGTCACGCCGCCGATTTGACCCACCTCCTCCATCCGATGGGGCAAACCACGGACCGCGGAGAGAGCCCGAGAGAAACCGTTGTCCCCGGCGCCCATCGCCCTCGCCAACAAGGTGGCAGCCATCGCATTCTCGAGGTTGTGAACACCCCGCAACGCCAGGTCGTCGACATGAAAGAGAACCCGCGGAGCACTTCCGGGGACGACTTCGACCACGGACTCGTGATCGACATAACAACCGTCCTCCACCGGCCGACGGCGAGAGAAGTACCTACGGCGCGCGGCCGTCGCTACCGCCGCGACCTGCGGGTCATCGGCGTTGAGAACCGCCACATCCTGGATCGTCTGGTTTCTGAACAACGCGGTCTTGGCGGCAAAGTAGCGGCTCAGGTCGTGGTGCCGATCCAGGTGATCGGGCGACAGGTTGAGCAGCGCGGCGGCCCGCGGGTGAAAGGCGTCGATTCCTTCGAGCTGAAAGCTCGATAGCTCGACGACAAAGACCCGTCCCGGGGGACCGTCCACACAAGCGGAGAGCGGGATGCCGATGTTGCCGCAAACCACCGCGTCGACACCCGCGTCCTGCAGCAGCTGGCCCGCCAACGCGGTGGTCGTGCTCTTGCCGTTGGAACCGGTGACCCCGGCGACCGGACCGTCCAGAAACGCAAAGGCCAGCTCGACCTCGGCGATCACCGGCAGACCCTGGGCCCTTGCCTCGGCAAGCGCCGGCAGGTTCCAAGGCACCCCGGGACTGACGACGACACCGTCGATTTCTCCAGGAAGGCGCCCCGGTTGGACTCCGAGCCGCAAGTCGACATCGTCGCGGGCGCCAAGACGCGAGAGATCCGGATGGTCCACGACACCCTGGTCCATCGCAACTACGGTAACCCCTCGATCTAGAAGCAGATGGGCCGCCGCCCGACCCGATGATCCCAGACCCAAGACCACCGCCCGTTCCCATGGGCGAGTGCTTCTCGGAAGACGGATCGCTGCAGTCATGACAGGCACTGAAACGTCATCTCAGCTTCAGGGTCGAAAAGCTCAACAGTGCGAAGAGAATCGCCAGGATCCAGAACCGCACGATGATCTTGGGCTCGGCCCAGCCGGCGAGCTCGAAGTGATGGTGGAGAGGCGCCATTCGAAAGACTCGCTTGCCGGTCAGCTTGAACGAAGCGACCTGGATGATCACCGACAGGGCCTCGACGACAAACAACCCTCCGACGAGGACGAGGACGACTTCCTGCTTGGAGAGCAGCGCCACGATGCCGATCGCACCTCCGATCGCCAGCGAGCCGACGTCCCCCATAAAGACCTGAGCCGGATAGGCGTTGAACCATAGAAACCCAAGGCTCGCCCCGACCAGGGCGCTGCAAAAGATCGCCACCTCGCCGGCCCCGCTGACAAAGGGCACTTGAAGATAGCTGGCGAGAACCGAGTTCCCTGCCACGTAGGTAAAGATCACATAGGTCGCCGCAGCGACCATCGTGGCGCCGATCGCAAGCCCGTCGAGCCCGTCAGTCAGATTGACCGCATTCGAAGCTCCTACCAGAACAAGCGCCGCGAACGGAACATAGAACCAGCCGATGTCAAAGACTGCCCGCTTGAAGAATGGCAGGGCCACCGTGGTCGCGATATCGCTGTCCGCTCCGACAGAACGGATCGCCAGACCGGCGCCGACAGCAACCACGACTTGGAGCGCGAGCTTGGTGCGTGCCGTTAACCCCTGGTTTCTGCGCCGGCGCACCTTGAGCCAGTCGTCGGCAAAGCCAATTGCGCCAAAGGCCAACGTGACGGCGACTGCGAGCTGAATCAATTTGTTGGTCAGATCGACCCACAGGAGCGTCGGAACAAGCAGCGCGAAGAGAATCAGCAAGCCACCCATCGTAGGCGTCCCTGCCTTGACCTGGTGTCTCTCGGGTCCCGCATCGCGGATCGTCTGGCCGATCGAGAGTCGCGACAGAAGACTCACGAATCTGGGGCCCAGAAGCAGCAGCAGAACGATCGCGGTGAGAATGGCGCCGGCGGCTCGGAACGTGATGTACCGAAAGACATTGAAGATCGCAAAGCTCTCGTGGAGCGGGTAGAGAAGGTGATAGAGCATCAGACGAGTTCCTTCGCCAGAAGCTCCTCTACGACGACCTCGAGACCAACGCCGCGCGACCCTTTTACCAAGACCAAATCCCCACCCTCGAACCGCGCGGCGGCGCTCGCGGCGGCTGCTGCTGCGGTCTCGAACCACACGCCTTCCCCACCCGCGGCCTCTACTCCGTCGATCAACGCGCGGGCGCCCGCTCCCACGCCCAGCACCGGAGAAAAACCCAGCCGTGCCGCGAGCTCACCGGAACTCCGGTGAAAACCGGGGCCTTGCGAGCCCAGCTCGAGCATCTCGCCCAGAACCGCCCACCGGCGCCGCGCCGGCAATTCGCGAGCACTCTCCAGAATCGTCGCCAGGGCCTCCGGGTTGGAGTTGTAGCAGTCGTCGACAATCGTCGAACCACCCTCGAGTCGGTGGACCACGCCGCGCATCGCCTCCGGCTCTACCGTCTCTGCCGCCGCGATGATGTCTTTGGCGGCTACCCCCAGCGCATCGGCACAGGCGGCCGCGGCGAGGAAGTTCTCGACGTTGTGCCTGCCAAACAGGCGCAGAACGACCGGGTGGCGCTGGTCACCCTGCAGCCAATCGAACCGGGCGCCGCCCTCCTCGGTCGCTTCGACGCGCTCAGCCGTATGGCTGGCAACCGGCCCCGATGATTGACCAGCGGCCCCGGCGCTCACTTCGGCAACGCTGAACCAAACCACGTCGCGACCCCTGGCATCACGACTCACGATCCGAACGACTTCCTCATCGGCAGCGTTGGCGATCACCAGCCCGCCGGGGTCGAGGCCGCGAAAGAGCTCGGCCTTGGCGTCGGCGATCGCCGAGACGCTCTTAAAGGACTCGAGGTGCGCCGGCTTCACATTTGTAAAGATGGCGACGCCGGGTCTTCCCAACCGGCTCACCCCAGCAAGCTCGCCGGGGGTGGACATCCCCATCTCGGCCACCATCCACTCGGCATCATCGGCGATTCCGAGCAACGCGATCGGGAAACCGTAGAGATTGTTGAGGTTGCCCGGGCTGCGCGCCACACGAAAACGCCGCGACAGCATCGCCGCCAGAAGTTCCTTGGTGGTCGTCTTGCCGCTCGAACCGGTCACGCCCACCAGATTCTGGGGCGTCCTCAGACGCACGTGCCGCGTCAGAGCGTGGAGCGCTTCGTAGGCGCTCCGGACCTGAATGACGGTCGCCTCCTCATCCACTTCGACCGCATGCTCCGTGACGACTGCCGCGGCATCTCGGGCAAGGGCGGCGGCGACGTAGCGATGCCCGTCGGTCTTCTCACCTCGCAATGCGAAGAACAGCTCGCCCCCGACCACACGGCGCGAGTCGAGGGCCGCCCCCGACCACACGGCGTTTTGATCGCCGCTCAAGACCCGTCCTCCCATAGCCGCAGCGGCTTCATCCACTCGTCCCTTGGCCAAACCGGTCCTCCAACGCTTGTTCAATCTCTTCGCGGTCGGAAAAATCCAGCTCCTGGTCGCCCAGAATCTGAACCCGCTCGTGCCCTTTTCCAGCTACCAGCACTGCCCAGCCGGGGCCCGCTTGGTGGATCGCTCTGCGAATCGCTTCGCGGCGGTCCGGAACCACTCGGTAGGCGGTGTTGCCGCTTTGTCGTAGTCCTTCCTCGACCGCCGAGATGATCTCCAACGGATCCTCGTTTCTCGGGTTGTCCGAAGTCACGATCGGGAGCTCGGCCAACGCGCCGGCTACCCGCCCCATGAGCGCGCGCTTGCCGGTGTCGCGACCACCGCCACATCCAAAGACCACGATCACTTGTCGACCACTGAACTCCCGCAACGAACGCAGCGCCGCCTCCAGGGCGGCATCGGTATGTGCGTAATCGATGTAGACGGGAAACTCCTGACCTCGATCGACCCTCTCGAGCCTTCCCGAGACCGTCCCGCGGAGAGCGAGTCCTGTGATCATCGCTTCCGGCGGCAACTCGAGCGCCTCACCCGCCGCAACGACGACCCCGAGATTCTCTAGGTTGTACCGACCGAGCAGTGGCGACCGAATCTCGAGCCGGCCTCTTGGGGTCGAAAAGGCCGCTTCGATCCCCTCCTCGTCCAACTGCGCGTGCTCGACCGCGACATCTCCCCCCTCGCCCATCGTCAACGGTCGCTCCAACTCGCCCGCAAGCCGCCGGCCATAGGGGTCGTCAATGTTGATGACGGCCCGGCCCTCGGGCTTGAGCAGCGAAAAGAGACTTTGCTTGGCAGCGAAGTAGTCCTCGAATCCCTGGTGGAAATCGAAGTGATCGCGCGTCAGGTTGGTGAACACCCCGAGGTCAAATCTGGCACCGCTGACCCGCCCCTGAGCCAGGGCGTGCGACGAGACTTCCATCGCCACAGCCTGGGCACCGGCATCGCGCACCTGTCTCAAGGTCCGGAAGAGCTGGGTCGCCTCAGGGGTGGTGCGCTCACCCGGGAAAGAGCGGTCGCCAAAGCTGTATCCGAGTGTACCGAGGGTCGCCGCGGGTTTGCCCGCAGCTTCGAGTACCGACGTCATCAGGGCCGTCACCGTCGACTTGCCATTGGTACCGGTGATGCCCACCATGATCAGCTCGCGGTCCGGGTGACCATAGATACGCGCCGCCAGCGGACCCATGACACTGCGCGGGTCGCGGGACTCGAGCCAGGGCCCTGCGTACCCATCGGGCGGGCCTCCCGAGGAGAGAATCGCCGCGGCGCCGCGGCGCCGCGCCTCTCCGGCAAACGCCCGACCATCGAACCTCTCTCCAACCAACGCGACGTAGAGATCCCCCTCCTCGACCAGACGCGAGTCATGCGTCACGCCAAAGACCTCGATGTTCGGAGCCGGGGGCCCGGGTGCCGAGATTGGAAGGTCTCTGATCAGGTCGGACACTTTCATCATGATCGGCTCTCCAGCCGTCGCTTCATCGCACTCGGGTCGGGAGCGCTGCCGAGATAGACGAGGGACTGGCGGGCAATCGCCGAAAAAACGGGAGCCGCCACCTCGCCGCCGTGGAACCGGCCCCGCGGTTCGTCGATCACGACCACCGCGGCGAGAACCGGGTCGCGAGATGGTACGAACCCGGCAAAGCTAGCGACATGCTTGTCTGCCGCGTAGCCACCATCCCCCGCCTTCTGAGCCGTGCCGGTCTTGCCCGCCACTACATAACCGGGTATCGCGGCGAGTTGCCCTGTCCCTTCTTCGACCACCGCCTCAAGCAGCCGCACAAGGGTTCTAACCGTCGAGGTCGACGCCACCCGGCGAACGACCGAGGGCTTTGGATGTAGAGCGCGACGCTCGAGGCGAATGCCCTGCTCAGCCATGAGATAGGGCTTGACGAGCTCACCGTCGTTGGCGATCGCCGCGAACGCCGCCGCCACTTGAAGCGGCGTCACCGAGAGCCCCTGCCCGATCGAGACGTACGCTTCCTGGTTCGGCCACCAACTCTCCGCCGACCGCAACAACCCGCCTGCCTCGCCCGGTAGATCCACACCCGTGCCGGAACCAAATCCAAATGCAAGTGTCTGATCGAAGAGACCCTGCCGGCCGACCAACAGTCCCGCCTTGATGGAACCGACGTTCGACGAGAACGCAAAGACATCGCGAAACGTCAATTCACCAAACTCCTTGTGATCGCGAATCTCGACCCGTCCCAGGTCAATCAGACCCATTTCACAGTCGACAACATCCACCGGATCGATCAGATCCCGGTCCAGGGCAGCAGCGAACGTCACCAGCTTGAACGTCGAGCCCGGTTCGTATGCATCCTGAATCGCCGGGTTGCGCCAGAGCTCGCGTTCGAATTCACCAAAGCGGTTGGGGTCAAACGTCGGCTGGGAAGCCATGGCGAGAACGGCGCCCGTTTTCGGGTCGAGAACCACCGCGGTGCCTGACTTCGCTTGGTGAAGATCGACCGCCTTCGCCAACTCGCGCTCGACGATGTACTGAATTGAGGAGTCGATGGTCAGATGAAGATCCGCCCCCGGGTCCGCGTCACTCAAGGACAGGCCAGGCGCGTGGACACGCCTCTTCAGCCCATCTCTGATGACCGTTCTGTTGACCGGTGTCCCTGAAATCGCCTGCTCGTATTGAGCTTCGATACCCGCAAGTCCGGTGTGATCGGTGCCCACGAAACCCAGAACCTGCCCGGCAATCTCGGCCAAGGGGTAGTAGCGTTTGCTCTCCTCGACAAACCCCAGACCGTCGATCCCGAGGTCGCGGAGAGCCTGTGCCTGTTCGGGCTCGAGAAGTCGTCGCACCCAGGCGAAGTTGCTGTTGCGCGCGACCCGCTTCGAAAGGGCCTCTGGATCGACCCCCGCGCGCTCGGCGATCTGCCGAAGAATCCCCTCAGGGTCCTTGTGTCTGTTGAGCTCGTGGGGAAAGACGCAGGCCGAGTCGACAGCTACCGAGACCGCGAGGATCCGACCGCGCGCGTCGAAGATCGTTCCACGCGGCGGATGAACCTCAACGATCCGGTGCTGCTGGTCTTCTGCGCGGTCGGCGTAGCGGCCGTGCTCTAGCACCTGTACTTTGTAGAGTCGGGCCGAGATCGCGCCTCCCCAGAGCACCAAGACGGCGAGGAACAGGACAAGGCGATGTTTCACCTCGTTACCTCGAACACCGTGAGTTGTTCCGGCTCTGGAAGCTGCATACCGAGCTCGGTGATCGCTCGTTCCTCGATAACAGCCGGGTGACGCACACTTGCCAGCCACAGGTCGAGCCGACGCTCTTCACGCTGCTGAGCCTTGAGCGATGTCTCGAGATCGTCCAAGCGGTACCCCGCCTTCAGCGCTTCGAGACGGAGCCACACATACCCCACACAGCACAGCGCCACGGGCATCAACGTCAGCAGAACCCAGCCAAGCTCACGCAGGCGCCGCCGATCGCGCTCTCGCACGAGGTAGGCGTTCACAATCGGACGCCCAACGGCATAGGCCCGCGATACCTGTGCCAAGCTTCTAGATCCTCCTCGCCGCCCTGAGGCGAGCCGAGCGTGCCCGCGGGTTGAGCGCCACCTCTTCGTCGCCGGGGCGTATCGGTTTTCGCGTCAAGACCTCTATCAAGCGAGTCTCCGACCAAGGACGTCCGGTGACCTCGTCTATCTTTCCCCGCGCCAGCGTTCGCAGCGAGTTCTTGACGATGCGATCTTCGAGACTATGGTAGGAGATGACCACCAGACGGCCGTCTTGATCCAGAAGATGGACAGCCTGATCCAATAGCGACTTGAGTTCTTCGAGCTCGCGATTGACCTCTATCCTCAGGGCCTGAAACACACGTGTTGCGGCATCCACCCTGCCGTCATGGCGACGCCCCCCTTTGGCGCGGTAGATCAGCTCGCTGAGCTCCTCAGTGGTCTCGACTGCCTCCGTGCGACGCGCCTCGGCCACCACCCTGGCAATTCGCCCGGCCTGTCTCTCTTCGCCGTACTCTGAGAAAAGTCTCTTCAATTCGGCCTCCGAATAACTATTGACGACCTCTTTGGCCGTCGGTCCGTCCGTCCCCATCCGCATGTCGAGTGGTCCGCTGCGCCGGAAACTGAATCCCCGCTCGGGCGTGTCCAACTGGAGCGAAGAAACACCGAGGTCCGCCAGGACTCCCGCCGCCTTCTCGACCCCCCGTTTCGCTGCCACTTCTTCCAACTCCCCAAACCGTCCCATGGCCAGCTCGACCCGTTCGCCAAAGTCCGACAAACGCCTTCCTGCTTCGGCCAGGGCAAACGGATCGCGGTCGAGCCCAAACAGACGAACGTTGTCTCCCGCCTCGAGCACCGCACGTGCATGACCTCCCAATCCAACGGTCACATCCACGAAAAGCCCCCCCCGTTCTGGCCTCAAATAACCGATCGCTTCCGCGACCAAAACGGGGATGTGGCTCACCCGCGCGAATCAATGAACCCCAATACCGGAGCTCTCAAGTCAAATTCCTCGCTCGCTCAGATACTGAAACTCTTCATCCGAGAACGGCTCACCGTCAAAACGCTCCTGCAGCCGCTCGTGATTCCAAACCTCCAAGTGGTCCAGCCGCCCGCTTACGACCACTTCCCCCGTCATCGCGGCGCTATCGCGCAGCAACAGCGGAACAACGACCCTTCCCTGCCCGTCCAGACGACCCTGCTGACCGAAATAGGCGACTCGCTCCAGATAGCGCCGCTTGACCCGATCCGTCGACGGCAAAGCCGCCAACCTCTCTTCGACCTTCTCCCAGACACCGAGGGGGTAGATGAGCGCGGACTCGCCCGCAACCGAAGTAATAAAGACATCGGCCCCGTGGCGCTCCTCGAGCAGCCGTCTAAAGCCGGTCGGGACCTTTAGACGGCCCTTGTCATCAATTCGAGTAGACGAACTTCCGCGAAACATAAACTCCACCTAAGGGCAACGAATGCCGGGCGGAGTTTACCACTACGTTCCACTATTGTCCATTTTGGACCACTAAAATCAGCCGTTTCCCAAACCGGCGGGCGTCGTCAGCCCGATGGCGACTCGGGTTCGGCGGAATCCACAATCTGGCCTGCTGGCGGATCCCCTTGCGGGGTGTCGGCGGGGGGGACCGGCGGGTCGACGGAAGGCTCCTCGACGAGGGTCTCCAGGGACATCGAATCACCAGCAGAAGTTTCGTCGTTGACACCCGGAGCGTTTTGTAGCCGCGACTCCTTCGCCTTCTCGACGACCGGCCGGAAGCTCGCCGCTTCGGGGGGCGGGTTAGAAACGATGTGCGAGCTGTCGACCAATTCCTCCATGTACTCCTCCATCTCGCGTTCAAAGAGACGGTTTCGCTCTCTCGCAGCGATCTGGTCTCGAACGTCGTTGAACTCTTGGATTGCCGATTCCTTTAGCTCCGCGACCTGGAGCAGATGAAGGCCGCCGCGGGCCGGCACCGGCTCACTGACCTCGCCGGCCGCCAAGTTGTCGGCGGTCGTGGCGAGCACGGGGTCGAGATCTCCGGCATCGACCCAACCGTGGTCGATCCACCCGGTCGAACGGCCGCCCTCCTTGTGATCCTCGAGCTCCTCGTCCACGGAACCGGCAATGATCGAGCTGCGTAGGTCCATCGCGAGTTCTTCGCGCTCTTCACTGTTCAATTCGCTCGAATCCAGAATCACGATCTCCCGGAGCCGAATCTCCTTGGGCTGGCGAAACTCCTCCGAGTGCGCGCGATAGTAACGACGCAGATCCTCTTCCACGAGGCTGACCCGCTGCTGCACTTCACGCCCGATGACTTCCTGAATTACCAGGTTGCGCCGCGTCTGCTCTCTGAAAGCTTCGATCGTCAAGCCATTCTGAGCCAGCGCGCTCTCGTAGTCGTTAGGGTCGGTGACTCCGAAGTTCCCAAGCGTTCGCGCCACCGCACTCGAGATCTGCGCTTCAGACAGAGACACACCGATCTGGCGCGCTCGAGAGAGAACGAGCAGTTCCTGGAAGAGATTCTGCATTGTCTGTTCGCCGATACCGGCCAGGATCGCCTGGCGCCGGCCCTCGGGCAGCGACGCCTGGGCTAGCGAGGCAAGCTGTTCCCGCTTCAGCTTCTCGTAATCCCATAGCGTGGCGATTTGATCGTTGACACGCAGCACAATGCGGTTGACTTCACCAACTGCCTGGGCGGGAGCCTGCGCCGCGACACCGGCAGACAAGAGCAGCGCTGCGAAGCAGACCTTATTCGTCAGCCGACTGGTTCTTCTTGGTTCCATAGAGACCTCGATAGTTGAACGGCAGGTTCCGCTCGTAGATGACTACATTGTAGCGATCGCGTGCCTCGGCAACCAACTCGTTAAGCGCCTGATCCTCTCTGTCGCGGCTCAGGCGATCGACGATCTCGGCGGTCGCCCGGTCGAGATCGACACGCTCGGCTGGAAGACGCTCGAGCACTTGAAAAAGATGAAAGCCGTACTCGACGGATACGACCTGGCTCAGCTCGCCGGGCGCCAGGCCAAAGATGATGTCGGCAAAAGCGCCCGGGACGTCTTCACGAGATAGTTCGTCGTCGCGGCCGCTCACCTCGCTGCCCTTTTCGGCCATCAGACCCTCGAACGAAGCCCCCTGCCGGAGCCGGCGGGCGATCTCGTCGATAACCGTCCGCTCGGCGGCCAGAATCTGACGCAATCGGACTCTCTCCGGGCGGACAAAGTCATCTCGATGGGCGTTGTAGAAGGCCCTCACATCCTCCTTCGAGACCCTCCCAGTGCGTCCCTCGACCAGGGCCTGGGCCTTCTCCCAGCCGGTCGAGTCCGAGCCGACCCCTTCGCGGACAGCCACCTCACTCAACAAGAGCTCATCTACGAACTGATCCAGAAGGCCGCTCAGCACTTCGCTGCCCAGGACCGTCTCGAGACCGACCGACCGGTCGAGGTACTGCTCGAAGTCCCCATACTTCACGATCCGATCCCCGATCCGAACGGCGGCGTCGGGCGGCGCCAGCGGTGCCGCCCGACAAGAGACAAAAAGAACAGCCAGCGCCAACGTCAACAACGCAACGGCTACGGCCTCCCCTGTTCTGCTCCTTCGCATATCGCCTCAGTTGACGACCGCCGGCGGCGACACCTGGTGCAACACTTCACGAGCGCGTGCTACGAGATCCTCTCGTGAAACATTCTGAATCGTCAACACACCGGTCGGTGTGAACGTGAACTCTTCGTGGCTCGACACGAGAGCGATCAGCCGATCCACCTCGGCCCGAGTGTCTTTGCGGAATCGAATCTGGAGCGACAGCCCGGAGCTCGAAACGGACTGTACACGAAGATCCTCGGCCAAGCGCTTGAGCGCTCCCATCTCGAGCAGGCGCAGCACCGGATCCGGAGGAGACCCAAACCGGTCGCGCAGCTCGGCCAAGAGCTCCGACTCGGCGGTCTCCGCCGCCGCAATACGGCGGTAGAAGTCCATCCGCAAATTGGCGTCGGCCAGGTAGTCCTCGGGGATCGCTGCTTCGACGGGCAGGTTGATAGCCGCCGCAGGCCGGTCCTCGATCTCCTCGCCCTTGAGCTCCCTCACTGTCTGATCGAGCATCCCGAGATAGGTCTCGAGCCCGACGGCGGCTACATGGCCGCTTTGCTCCGCGCCCAGGAGGTTGCCGGCACCCCGGATCTCCAGATCGCGAGCCGCCACGCGAAAACCCGACCCCAGCTCCGAGAATTCCTGGATGGCCTCGAGTCGTCGCCGGGATTCGACCGACAGGATCTTCTCGGGTTCCGTCAGCAGATAGCAGTACGCCGCCCTCGAACTGCGACCGACACGGCCCCGCAGTTGGTAGAGCTGTGCCAAACCGAACTGGTGCGCCCGATGGACGATCATGGTGTTCACGTTGGGAATGTCGATGCCGTTCTCGATGATCGTCGTCGCCAGCAGCAAATCGTACTCGCCGCGTTTGAAGGCGTGCATCCTGCGTGCCAGCTTGTTCTCTCCCAGCTGTCCGTGGCCGATCACGAGACGTGCCTGCGGGCAAATCTCCCGCAGGCGCTCCGCCAGTTCACTGATGCCGGCGACTCGGTTGTGCACATAGTAAACCTGCCCGCCGCGGCCGAGCTCGTACTCGATCACTTCTCGAATCAGCTCGGGAGAGAACGGCACGATGGAAGTCTCGACCGCCATCCTGTTGCGCGGCGCCATTTGGATGGTCGACAGATCACGCACCCCGGCGAGCGAGAGTTGCAGCGTGCGTGGCACTGGAGTCGCGGTCATTGCCAGCACATGGACGTCTTTCTTGAGCTCCTTCAACCTCTCTTTCTGAGCCACTCCGAAACGCTGCTCCTCATCGACGACTAGAAGCCCCAACCGCGCCAATTGCACGTCTTTCGAGAGCAGCCGGTGGGTGCCAATCAAAACATCGATCCGGTTTTCGCCCAGCCGCTTGGTGATGTCCCGAATCTCGGCCGATGAACGGAACCGCGACAGCATCTCGATCTCGACCGGGAAGGAGCTGAACCTGCGGTTGAACGTCTCGAAGTGCTGATCGGCGAGAATCGTGGTCGGCGCCAGAACAGCGACCTGGTAACCGGCCGATACCGCTTTAAAGGCGGCTCGCATGGCGACCTCGGTCTTGCCGAACCCGACATCACCGCATAAGAGCCGATCCATCGGACGCCGGCTTGCGAGGTCTTGCTTGATCGCGGCGATCGCTTCGAGCTGGTCCTCCGTGGCCTCATACTCGAACTCGGCCTCGAACTGCGAGAGCAGATCGTCACCGGTGGGCATCACGGGTGCTTCGGCAACTTCGCGCTCGGCGTAGAGACGAAGCAGATCTACCGCCATTTCACGCATCCCGGCTAGCACCTTTTCCTTGGTGCGCACCCAGGAGCTGCCACCCAACCGATCGAGCCGCGGTTTTGCGCCCTCGACGCCTGAGTAGCGTTGCACCAGGTCTAGACGGCTGGGCGGTAGCAAGAGCGTCTGCCCGGCATGGTAGAGAATCTCCATGACTTCACCCTCGCTGGGTCGTTCGCGCTCCGCCAGCGGAGCCAGCGACGACGGCAACTCGGGCTCTGCCTCACCGATGGGGCCGAGGTTTCGGAGGCCGATGAACTGGCCGATCCCGTGGTCCTCGTGAACCACGAAGTCGCCGACTTTGAGATCGCGCAATCCGGAAACAAACGCTCCATAGCGAGGCGCCCGCCCGGTGCGGGGTCTCGGAATCGGTCGGTAGAGTTGACGCTCGGAGAAGACCACGACCCCCGCCCCCGGCAATCGGAATCCCCGATCCAGTTCACCCTCGACATATTCGACGCCGCCGGCCCCGACCGCCAGCTCGTAGTCCGCCGTCAGATTCTCGAATCGCCGACGGTGTTCGGGCCGGCCGACAAACAAGAGCCGTTCCCGTCGAGCCCGCGCTGTTTCCACTTCTCGAGGGAACCGTGGAATCTGTTCTTGGAGAATATCGGTCGATGAGCAGGCAAAATCGATCGGTCGATGGTTTGACCCTGGACCCGCACCGGTCGGCCGCCGGGCGGGCTCTCCGACGGCAACCCGGACAGAGGCCCCGGCAGACCCTCCGATCGCCACCGCGCTCCCCGCCAGAAACCCTCTAACCTCCTGCGCCGGTACTTCAATTGCCTCGGGCGGCACGGCGACCAGCCCCTGCTCCCGCCAGACGCGATAGTCCGTGTCGAGGTCGGCGGAGTGCTTGTCGACTTCCGCCAACGCAGCCTGTGGGTCAAAAATGACACCAAGGGCTTGCTCACCAACCAGCTCCCCTAGATTGGTGGCGTCACGGAAGATTGCCGGTAAATAGTTTTCCCAACCCGGGAAGCAACCCTCCTCGCGCAAGTCCTCGATCCGTTTCGCCGCCTCGGGCCCAAGCGCTGAAACGCCCTCCTCACAGAGATGGTCAGCCAGACGATCGGCTTCGACCGTACCCGCGGGAAAAAGTGACAGCGGCAGAACTCGTGCGATCGGAATCTCGTTGCGTGAACGCTGATCCACGGGATCAAAGCCCCGAACGGAGTCGATCACATCGCCAAAGAGATCGAGTCGAAGCGGCAGTTCGTTTCCAGGCGAGAAGACGTCGAACACGCCGCCCCGAACCGCGAACTCTCCAACCTCAACGACCAGATCGCGCCTCTCATACCCATGCGCCAAGAGGTGTTGAGCAAGGTCCTCGATCGAGACCTCACCACCGGCACCCAGCTCCACGACACCGCGCTCGAAAACCGACTTCGTCGGTAGGCGCCGGAACAGCGCCCGCGGCGTGCAGACGAGAGTACGCCGCCCGCCTCGATGCACACGATCGACCGCCACCGCTTCCTGGGCGCGCACCGACAGCGACGTCTCAGTACCTTGATAAGGCGTCAACGATGGGGTGGCAAAGAACTCGCCGTCAGCGCCCAGCAATTCGATGGCCTGTGTCCACGCCAGCGCCTCGGACTCATGCGGTACGACGACCAGCAGGCGCCGATCGAGATCATGCGCCAGCAGCTCGCTGATCCATGCTGCGACCGGGACCGGCAGACGCTTGACTTCACCCAGCCTTTCCCGCAAATCTCGATACGGTGCGCTGGAGATCAGGGACCGCGACAGTTCGCGCCACGGCGTCTCAAATGGCATCACGTGAGTCTATGCTGGTGTAGCATGGACCGTCTCTTTTGGACCACTCTTTCGGGGGAACTCGATGCGACGCGCGATTCTCGGTCTCATATTCGTCGGCTTGTTGCTTGCCTGGGGCGGCGGGGCCTTTGGAGAGGGCCCGAAGCCCGCAACCAACGCCCCGACGGAGAAGACGACCGCAACAACCCACAACGGCGGCGACGAGCATGCCGGCGATGGCGGCGGTCACCAGAGCCCGGTGACCCCCGTCTTGTTGGGAGTCGTGATCATCTTGATGGCCGCCAAGCTGGGTGGCGAGATCGCCGAGCGTGTCAGTCAACCCTCGGTTCTCGGCGAACTGATCGCCGGGGTCATTATCGGTAATCTCGCCCTTTTCGGCTGGCATGCGCTCGACTTTCTGTCGACCAACGAAGGCATCTCCATCCTCGCGGAGATCGGTGTGATTCTTCTGCTCTTCGAAGTGGGGCTCGAGTCCAATGTGCGCGAGATGCTCTCGGTTGGCGCCTCCAGTCTGTTTGTCGCAGTGCTCGGGGTGGTCGCACCCTTTTTTCTCGGTTGGGGGGTCGCCGCCTGGCGGCTACCCAATGAAGAAGTGCTGGTACACGTCTTTCTCGGCGCCACTCTCTGCGCCACCAGCGTCGGCATCACCGCTCGGGTGCTGACCGATCTGGGGAAGGTGAGCACTCGCGAGGCCAAGATCGTTCTGGGAGCCGCGGTGATCGACGATGTGCTCGGGCTCGTGATACTCGCCGTCTGCGCCGGGATTATCTCGGCCGCCAATACAGGGGGTGTCCTGGAAACCGCCGATGTCGCGATCATCGTCATCAAGGCATCGGTCTTTCTCGTCGGCGCCATCCTGGTCGGTGGCTGGCTGTCACCACGGCTGTTCAGAATCGCGAGCAGGCTGCGGATCCGTGGCATGCTCCTGACCTTGGCGCTCGTCTTCTGCTTCTTTCTCGCATATCTGGCCAATGTCATCGAACTGGCACCCATCGTCGGCGCCTTTGCCGCCGGTCTGGTTCTCGACGAGGTCCACTACCGGGACTTCCTCGACCGCGGCGACCATTCATTGGAGGATCTGATCCACCCCATCAACACTTTTCTGGTGCCGATCTTCTTCGTCTTGATGGGCATCCGGGTGGATCTGTCTACTTTTGGCCAGGTCCAAGTCCTCGGCTTTGCGGCGTTGCTGTCGATCGCGGCGATCATCGGCAAGATGATCTGCGCCGGCGGTGTGCTCGAAAAGGGCCTCGACAGAATCTCGGTGGCGGTCGGCATGGTGCCTCGCGGAGAGGTCGGACTGATCTTCGCCGGCATCGGCGCCTCTCTGGTCTTGCACGGCAAGCCGGTCATTTCGAACTCGATTTTCTCGGCGGTCGTCATCATGGTGATCGTGACAACCCTCATCACGCCGCCGGTCCTCAAGATCACCTTGGCTCGTGGCGACCGCGTCAAGGCCGCCGAAGAAGATTAGTCGGGCGGCAGCAGGACAACCACATCCTGTGGCCGGACCAGGCCGAGATCTTCCCTCGCCAGCCTCTCGAGGGTCGCCGGATCGGTGAGAACGAGATCGATCTCTTCGCGCATTTCCTCAGAGCGCTCGCGGCTCTCTTTGAGACCCTCGATCAGGGTTGTCTCGCGTTTTCGGATCTCCTTGAGCTCACGATAGCTCCGCGCCGCGGCAACCCCGAGGGCGACGACCATTACCGCAGCGGCAACGGCCAACAGCGACCGGAACGAACCGGAGCGCTCGGGTGAGGCACTCACCGGAGTCGTCGGAAGGCTTCCGGGCCGGGATACGATCCGGCGCCCTCGAGCTCCTCTTCGATGCGCAACAGTCGATTGTACTTCGCGACGCGGTCACTGCGGCAGGGTGCTCCGGTCTTGATCTGGCCGGCGCACGTGGCGACTGCAAGATCCGCGATTGTCGTGTCTTCGGTCTCGCCGGAGCGATGGCTGATGACGTTTGTGTAGCCGTGGGTCTTGGCCAGTTCGACGGCATCGAACGTCTCGGTGAGGGTGCCGATCTGGTTGAGCTTGACCAGCAATGAGTTGCCGATTCCCTGCTCGATCCCACGCGAGAGGATCTCTTTGTTGGTGACGAAGATATCGTCACCCACCAGCTGAACCTCGGATCCCAGCCGTTCGGTTAGAACACGCCAACCGTCCCAATCTGCTTCTGAAAGACCATCCTCGATCGACACCAGGGGGTACGCTTCGACCCACTCCTCGTACAAGTCGACGAGATCTGAAGCCTGAAGACCGGTCTTGCCTTCGCCGGGGAGGTCATAGCTTCCAGACGAATCCGCGAACTCGCTCGCCGCCACATCAAGCGCTAGCGCAACGTCCTTTCCCGGCTCCAGACCGCACCCCTCGATCGCCGCCACCAGCAGGTCGAGAGCCTCGCGGTTGCTATTCAGGTTGGGTGCAAACCCACCTTCGTCGCCAATGGCGGTCGAAAGCCCCTGCTTCTTGAGCACACCTTTTAGCCGGTGATAGATCTCTGCGCCGGTACGCAAGGCTTCGGTGAAACTACTCTGCCCGATCGGCACCAGCATGAACTCCTGGATATCCACCGAGTTGTCGGCGTGGGCACCACCGTTGAGAACGTTCAACATCGGCACGGGAAGAGCAGTGGCCTGCGGACCGCCCAAATATGCGTAGAGAGGAAGTCCACAGGCCTCGGCGGCAGCCTTGCCGACGGCCAGAGACACACCAAGGATGGCATTGGCGCCCAGCCGGCTTTTGTCTGATGTTCCATCGAGCGCGATGAGCGAACGGTCGATCAGAGTCTGGTCGCGTGCGTCGACGTCGGCAAGCTCAGCGGCCAATTCGCCATTGACGTTGGATACCGCTTTCTGGACACCCTTGCCACCATAGCGGACGCCGCCATCCCGCAGCTCGAGTGCCTCCCGGCTGCCGGTGGACGCCCCCGACGGCACCGCCGCCCGCCCCACGGCTCCACCGCTCAAGTGGCAATCCACCTCCAGGGTCGGATTTCCCCTCGAGTCCAGAATCTCGCGGGCTCGGAGCTCTTCGATTTCAAACATAGGGTGGATCGAGGGTCGGTCCGGATCGCCGAACCTCAAGCCTAGCAGGGCGCAGTGATTTTGTCGGCGACCTTGAGACCCGGCCAGAGCCTCCGCAGGGCACAGCGCGCGCTACCCGGACTCCGGTGACCTCGAGGCGCGCGCTTCGGTCTCCCTCGCGCCGGATCGAAGCAAGCCTCCCGACGGATCCACCATGCGCTCGGTCAAACGTCCCTGGTGGAGCCTCAGACCGGGTCTCAAGGTCGCTCGCGCGACCCGCCATGCCGGTCTGACATCGCCAGCAGGCTGTCACGGTCCGATCCGGAGCCGGAGGCAGCCCGGCGAGTGCCCGGCAGGAACGCTGGGAGCCCGCGAGTAGAAGGAGGAACCCGAGAGGCTTCTAGCGGTCCGCGCGGGCGGACAACGAGGCGCGAGCCCACGCTCGCAGTCTGGGCAGCGAGCGCCGTTTCCAGCCGGGTGTTCGACCGGGCTGCCACAAGCCCAACCGGATGAATTGACAGCCGCGAGGGCATATGGAAAGCTCCCTCTCCCCGGGCCAAAGCCCAGGGACGACAAGTGTCGCGGGGTGGAGCAGTCTGGTAGCTCGTTGGGCTCATAACCCAAAGGTCGCAGGTTCAAATCCTGCCCCCGCAACCAAGATTCTCTCGGGGTCGCCTGGCGACCCCGTTTTTCTTGGGCAGACCTCAATTTCTGAGCCCTCATGACGCGTTAAGATTCCTTCATGGATTCGCTGCCCAACGACCTCGAGGTGCCGACTCTCCTGATGGCCACACCCCAGGTCCTCGACCCGTTCTTTCAGCGCAGCGTCGTCTTATTGCTGGGCCACACCAGTGAAGGCAGCTTCGGGTTCAATCTCAATCGGCCAACGACCGTCTCGGTAGCGGAGATCCTCGAAGGAATGGAGATCCCTTGGGGCGGCGATCTCGAGATCGCCGCTTATTTTGGCGGCCCCGTTCAACCGCAAATGGGGACGATCCTCTTCGAGAAGGCCTCGAAGACACAACTCGATGACGTGGAGGAGACCTCCACCGAGGTGCGTCCCGGTATCTGGATGACGCAGCACATCGACGATCTCACCCTTTTGGCCGGTACTCCACCCCCTGGGTTCCGTCTCTATCTGGGTTACGCCGGCTGGGGCGGCGGCCAGCTGATCGATGAGATTCTGCGCAATGACTGGATTCTGGGACCGGTGATCGACGAGTTGATCTTCTCCGCCGACTCGGAACCGGTCTGGGAGCTCGCGATGCGAGCCGCCGGAGTGGACCCGACCACGCTTCCCTCCTGGACTCCGGACGGCGACGAGGAGGACACCAATTGATGCGAACAATCGCCCAACTGGCGTTGAACGGAATCGGTGTCTGGTTGGCGGCGAGATTGGTGCCCGGAATCGAGTACGACGGTGGTGTTCTCTATCTTCTACTCACCGGGCTCGTGATCGGTCTCATAAATCTCACGGTCAAGCCGATCGCCACGCTGTTTTCGATCCCGTTTATCGTGCTCTCGCTCGGTCTCTTCTTTCTGGCCATCAACGGCGCGATGCTCATCCTCGCCAGTTTGATCCTGGAGGGGCTGTCGGTTCAAGGCTGCATGCCGGCGATTCTGGGTGGGTTGGTACTGGCGCTCTTTAACTGGGTCGTCCGCGCGTTCGGCGATTCATGACGGCCACCAAGTCAAAGAATCGGGCGACCGCGGGCCGTCTGACACCGGGAAAGGCAAGGCGCGAGTCCAAACGCTCGCGGGGAGAGCGCACGCAGGAGATTCTCGAGCGGCTGCGACACCAGTACCCGGACGCACATTGTGCACTTCACCACTCGAGTGCACTCGAGCTCCTGGTCGCCACCATTCTCTCGGCTCAGTGCACAGACAAGCGGGTCAACGAGGTCACTCCGGCTCTTTTTGCCCGTTTCCCGGCAGCCGCCGACTACGCCGATGTCCCCATCGCAGAACTCGAGGAAATGGTCCGTTCGACCGGGTTCTTCCGCAACAAGTCGCGTTCGCTCAAGGGGCTCGGGCAGGCACTCGTGGCGGAACACCACGGCGAGGTGCCAAAAACCATGAAGGAGCTCAACGCGTTGCCGGGTGTCGGTCGCAAGACCGCGAACGTCGTTCTGGGCAACGCCTTCGGCATCGACGAGGGCCTTGTGGTGGACACCCACGTCGGACGCATCGCGCGGAAGTTGGGACTGACTTCGGAGAAAGATCCGGTCAAGGTGGAGCGCGATCTGATGAAGCTCGTTCCGCAAAGCGCCTGGACTCTGTGGGCGCATCTGTTGATCTATCACGGCCGCGCGGTGTGCAAGGCACGCAGACCTGCTTGCGAGGATTGCGTACTCCTCGACCTGTGTCCATCCGCCGAGGTCTGACGACGATGAACGAGCCATCGCGCAAGAAGACCGCAGTCGTCACCGGCGCCAGCTCCGGCATCGGCGCCGCGACGGCCCGCGCCCTGGCGGCTGCAGGTTTCGAAGTCTTTCTGGGCGCCCGCCGCCACGACAAGCTCGAGGAAGTCGCCCGGTCGATAGGCGGCAACGCCCAGCCGCTGGATGTCACCTCGGAGGACAGCGTCGAGAGCTTTGTCACCCAGTGTCCGAAGGCGATTGATCTGCTCGTCAACAATGCCGGTGGCGCCCTGGGCCTCGAACCGATCGAGGACTCCGACGATCAGGATTGGCGCACCATGTGGGAGGTCAACGTCCTCGGCGTGGCTCGGATGACACGAGCGATTCTCCCGGCGCTTAGGCGAGCCCCTGATGCGCATGTCATCGTCGTAGGGTCGATCGCCGGGTTCGAAACTTATTCCGGAGGCGCCGGCTACACTGCCGCCAAACACGGTGTCCGCGCGGTCACCAGGACACTGCGGCTCGAGTTGCTCGGCGAACCGATCCGGGTTACGGAGGTTTGCCCGGGGCTCGCGGAGACCGAGTTTTCCCTGGTCCGATTCAAGGGCGATAGCGAGCGCGCCGACGCCGTTTACCGCGGCCTCGAGCCCCTCACCGGCGACGATGTCGCCGATTGCATCGTCTGGGCGACGACGCGGCCGCCCCACGTCAACATCGATGAGATCGTGGTGCGGCCTCGCGATCAGGCGACGGCGACGGCGATTCACCGCCGCGACGACTGAACGGCCAAAACGGGGGTGCGGCCGGCTGCTTGCAACCCGGTCGAACGCCCGGCTGAAGGCAGGCGCTCACGAATTGCGACGCGGCCTCTCCGAGAACCGGTTCGAAGCCCGCGTTTGCCGCGGAGGCAGACGCGGCGCAGAGGAATCCACTCAGTCTCGGTACCGACAGCACCTGCTCACCCCTTCGGGAGCAAAGCTCCCGATTTGGGGCTCGCTCTGCGGGCGTTCACCGGTTTCGGAGAGACCCGTCGCAAAAGTGTTCGCCCCCGACCACCGGACTCCCGCGGAGGAGGGAAACGGACTGCCCTTCTTGCGGTTCACGCCTCATTGTCGTGGGGAGGCCGGGCCGGAGGGCTCCCGCGGCGCGCGGGCTTGGCGAGCACCGTGGGAAACCGGCCCGTAGCCGGGGCCCCACGACGTGTCCGCGAGCCCGTAGCGGATCTGCCGGAGACTCCATCAGGGACGTTTGACCGAGCGCAGTGCAAGGTCCAGTGCAGTCCGAGCCGATCCGGCGCGAGGGAAACCGAGGCGCGCGCCCCCAGGTCACGGAGTCCGACTAGCGCACGCCGTGCCCTGCGGAGACTCCGGCAGATCCGTAGAGGCTTGCTCACCAGCCGGGCGTTCGACCAGGCTGCGGCGGCCAGCTTCGAGAATGGCCTCTAGCTATTTCCCGTCGACCCGAAACCGCCGGCGCCGCGCTCAGTCTCCCCGCTCGATTCAACTTCGACCCAACGAACTTCCGGGACGGGCGCCAGCAGCAGTTGCGCGATGCGGTCGCCGCGCTGGATCACAAAGGGCTCCTCGCCCAGGTTGATCAACAGCACCTGAACCTCACCACGGTAGTCGCTGTCGATCGTGCCCGGCGAGTTGGTCAAAGTAACGCCGTGACGATCGGCCAGCCCGCTACGAGGACGCACCTGCCCCTCCCATCCCGCGGGGATCTCGAGTACCCAGCCGGTGGGGACTCGTGCGCGCCCTCCGGGCGGTATCGTGAGCTCGCTGGTGACTGCCGCTCGCAGGTCGAAACCAGCGCTACCCGCGGAGGCAGACTCCGGAAGACCGAGCCCGCGGCCATGCTCGAGTCGACGCACCCGAACCGCCACCTGTGGTCTTTCAGCCGGCACGGTTCGCGACAACTGGTTACCCTGCCCTTCTCACCGATTTCGTAGAGAGCTGGCTAGCAGCTAGGACTTGTTGGGATTGCGCCGATTGCGCCGATTGCGTCGGTCGTTGCGATTGCGCTGATTGCCCTGCGGTTGCTGTTTTTTGGTCTTTTGCTTTACGGGTCCAGCGGCTATCCCGGGCTTGACGCCTTCAGGAAACGGCCGGCCGATCGTTCGGCTGTTGAGTCGCGGGACGATGTCGACCAATAACCCCGTAGGCACCACCGGGATGATATCGGCCGTGAAATTCCACTCGTTTGTCTTGTTGGAATCCATAAAAGTCTTGACCGCCTCTTCCTCGGTCAGCGGCCGCACACCGGAGATCGGTCCGCTCGACTGAGGTCCCTGCCGCGACAGCCCACCGGCGCGGTTACGGTCGGAGCCAACGTCCTGAGTCGGCTCGATTCCCCCTGCCTCCACGGCGGCACTGGAACCTCCTCGCCCTTCGGGCTGGGGAGTCACCCTCCTACCACGTCGGGTGCCGCCCAGAATCACGCCCCACTTGCCGTATTCTCGAA
>JAOTZA010000201.1 GCA_029861655.1 Acidobacteriota bacterium
ATACCGGCCGCCGCAGGGCCCGGTGGACCGTCTTCGCCGACGGCGTAGAAGACCACGCTAATAAGGACGACCACCCCCACCGCGAGACCCAGGCCGCCGACCAGATACGGCCGAAGGTAGGCGAGTTCAGTTCTCAGCACGTGCCACATGGTGCCCCTCCTTGAGGATCTGTACGGCGATCTCGTCCACGCTCATGCGCGCGACCTCCAGGGCCTCCGCCCCCAGCTCGGCGAGCTGTTCGAGCGTCGCTTCGGCATCCCGGGTGATGACCTGGTGCTCCGAGCGCACCCGACGGTGCTCGACGACAGCGGCCAGCTCGACATCCTCTTCCAGCAACCGAAACGAAATCCGGCGCCAGCGCTCGCTGAGTGCGTCGCGCCCGCTGCGCAGCACGATCTGACCGTCGCGGAGAAACGCCAACTCGTCGGCCAGGCGGCTGATGTCGGACAGCACGTGCGTCGAGTACAGAACCGCGTGCCCCCCGTCCTCAGTCGTCTCCCACAACACGTCCAGCACTTCCGAGCGCACGACCGGGTCGAGCCCAGCGGTGGGCTCGTCCAGCAGAAGGAGCCGCGGACCGTAGCCGAGCGCCGCCACCAAGGCCAGCTTGGTGCGGTTGCCGCGGGACAGGTCACCAACCGGTTTGTCCATCGGCAGTGCGAATCGCTCGACGAGCTTACGCGCTCGCTCGAGCGACCAGCCGGGCAGCAACGTAGCCAGGTAGTCCAGATTGCGGCGGGTGGTCCAGCGTTTGAAAAAACCGCTCTCCTCTCCCACATAACCGACGTCGCGCCGGTACTCCGTTCGAGTCGGGTGGACGGGAAGGCCGTACACCTCGACGTTCCCCTCCTCCGGCACGATCAACCCGGCCATACAGTTGAGTGTTGTGGTCTTGCCGGCGCCGTTGGGTCCGACGAGGGCGAGCACCGTGCCGGGCTCCAAAACGAGATCTACCGGTCCCAACTGGAAGCCGGGGAAACGCTTGGTGAGCCCGCTCAGCCGAACCGCGGCAGGATGTTCTCGACCGGAATCCGTCATCTTCGCGCCTCCTTCCCCAGTATCCCGCCGAGGACGCGTCGCATGTCCGTCGCGCCCAGACCCTCGGCCGAAGCGTGCGACACCAGCTCCTCCAACGCTTCGGTAAACCGGTCCTTGGCCATCGTATGCTTCCTTTCCTCGGGAATCGCCGCCACCCAGAATCCCTTGCCTCGGCGGGACCAAACGAGCCCCTCGCGCTCAAGGTCGTCGTAGGCCCGTTGTACCGTGATGACGCTCACCCGCTGCTCCTTCGCCAGACCCCGAATCGAGGGCAGCGCCTCGCCGCCGACCAGGTCGTGCGACAGGATCTTCGCTCGAATCTGGCGCGAGATCTGCGCGTGCAGCGGCTCGTCGGAAAGCTCCGACAGGTTGAGAATCAAGATGTCACCTCGATGTCACGCGGCACCAGCATCGCCGCGGTCCAGTCGTCCTCCGGCGTGCGGCCCGAGCGCTGCTGAACCCGGTCAAAAAGCCCGGCGAGCCATGACGAAGACGAGCCGGTCGGGGGCTCGTCCGAGAGCATCGTCTCCAAAGCCCCGTATCCCAGAGGTTCCCCGGTGGCGTCGCGCGCCTCGGGCAACCCGTCGGTGAGCAACAGCAGACGGTCTTCGGCTCCCAGCGTTACCGTGCGAGAGGCGTAGGCGACCTCCTCGCGCACACCCAGAGGCAGCCGTGGACCGGGCACCGAGAGAGCGTCGGCGGGCCGGCCGGGAACCATCAGATAAGGATCCGGCGCGCCGGCGTTGGCCAGCTCGAGGCGTCGGTCGACGGGGTGATAACGCGCCACAGTCAGAGCCACGAATTCACCACGGCCGAGCTCGAGCACCAGCCGTTGGTTGAGTCGGACCAGCAGCTCGGCGACCCCGGAGTCGGAGCCATGGGCGCCCGCTGCTCCGATATACGGCAGCATCGCCTTGACCGAGGCCATGATCAGGCTCGCCGCAAAGCCCTTACCGGCGACATCGGCCACCACCACATCGACCGACCCGTCGGCTTGCCGGAGCACATCATAGAAGTCTCCCGCGACCACTCGGGCCGGCAGACAGCGTGCGACCACCTCCCAGCCCGGACCGGCCACCTCGGAAGGGGGCAACAGTCGGCGCTGCACGTCACGGGCCATCTCCAGTTCCCGCCGTCCAAGCTCCTGCGCCACCAGCCTCTCGAGTTGCAGGCTCTCTACGAGCTCGTGACGGCGCTCGGAGTCCACCTCCGCGACCCGCACATCGCCTTCCGGCTCGCCGGTGAGCAGGCCTTCGGCGACGAGCATTTCGTAGGCGGCCTCGACCGTAGATGGCGCCACTCGGTGCCGGCGCGCCAGCTGCCGGTGACCGGGAAGCAGCTCACCGGCAGACAACTCGCCACGCACGACACGGCCGCGGAGCTGGCGCACGATCTGGTCGCGTAACGGCTCCGGGTCTTCGGGGACCAGGTGAAGAAGTAGGCCATGTGCATTACTGTTCATATGCGCTATATACAGTACCCCCGGAATCGACTCTTGTCAAGGGAAAAGCGGTGACAGGCACCTCATTTCGCCAGCGCCGGTGCCAACGACGTGTGTGGGCAAGCATCTTGCGAAATGAGGTGCCTGTCACCGTTTTCCCCCAATTGAGTATCCTGTCACCGCTCTCCCCATGCACGAGACGATCGACAAGATTCGCTACGTCTTGGCCCTCGTCATCCTGGTCACCTTCCCCGCCGCAATCCTCTTCTGGGTCCTGATCCACCCGTTGGCTCGATTCTGGAGACGGCTCGGGATGGTGTGGACCTACACGCTGACCGCGGCGGTGGGCATCGGCGCAATGCTCTGGCTCGCTCAGTACCGCGAGCCCCTCTTGATCGTGCGCTACCCCTTCCGCTGGCCGCTCGCGGTTCTGGGTCTTGCCATCTACGGGATCGCCATTTGGATCGAAGTGCTCTGCCGCAAACACCTCAAGAAAAGTGTCCTCGTCGGCGCACCCGAGCTGGGCGGCCAACCCACTCCCCTCCTGAAAGAAGGGATCTACGCCCGCACCCGCAACCCTCGCTACCTCAACATCCTCATCGCCGGGATCGGCTGGGCCCTGGTCATCAACTACCCGACCATCTACTGGGTGGCGATCCTGATGTTTCCCGGGATCTATCTCATCATCTGGCTCGAGGAGCGCGAGCTGCTAGACCGCTTTGGTGAGGAGTACGAGCAGTACCTGCGGGACGTACCCCGGCTCTGGCCGCGGTGGGGCTAGGCTCCGCGCGGACTTGACAACCCGACCCTCAACCAGGACACTCTCCCCCAACCCTGAGCGCAAGGCCTCGCAAGAGACCGGTTCAGAACCGTGCGACGACTCGCCTCGCAAGGCCCGGCGCTCACTGTCTTCAACCCCGCGGTCCTGGGGAGACCGCGAATCCGCCTCTCGAGAGGCAAGGAGGACTCCGTGAAGAGAACATCACTCACACTCGTTCTAACTCTGGTAGCCGGCGTGTTGCTCGCCGCCATCACCGCGCCAGGCGCCGAAGCCCAAACCATCGAGCGTGTCTTCGACCAGGGCACCGTGTGGCAAATCACCTATGTGGAGACAAAACCCAACATGCTCCGTTCCTACATGAAGAACCTCTCGCAGGTCTGGCGAGCCTTTCTGGAGGAGCAGAAGAAAAGCGGTGACCTCGTCTCCTACAAGATTCTCCAGGTGGCAAACGTCCGCGATGGCGAGCCCGATCTCATCCTCTTGACCGAGTTCAAGAACATGGCCGTCTTCGACCAGTCGATCGACGAATTCGAGGCCATCGCTTCAAAGATCATGGGCAGCATGGAAGACATGCAGACCGACAACGTCGCGCGCGAAGACATGCGGACCATCCGTTCGACGGTTCTCACCCGCGAGCTCCGTTTCAAGAAGTAGAGGTCGACCTCCGTATCGACCGTCTTGGGAAAACAAGGTAGCGGTCGACCTCCGTGTCGACCGAACCAACAGAAAGGACCGCCAATGGTAGGAATCTTTGAACTCTGGCTGCCGATCCTGCTCTCCGCCGTCTTTGTCTTTGCCGCCAGCTCCGTCTTCCACATGGTCTTGAAGTTTCACAAGAAAGACTACGACAAGCTGCCCGACGAAGACCGCATCATGGCTTCCATGCGCGAGGAGAAGGTCGGCCCCGGCAACTTCTCTTTTCCGCATGTCCAGGACATGAAGGACTTCGGCTCGCCCGAGGTGCAGGAGAAGTTCAAAAACGGACCCGTCGGGTTCATGAACGTGCTTCCAAATGGCATGCCCAACATGGGCGCGTGCCTCACCCAGTGGTTCGTCTTCTCCATCGTGGTGGGCGTCTTCGTCGCCTACCTCACCGGACGAACGCTCGACGCCGGAACCGACTACCTGGCCGTCTTCCAGATCGCCGGCTGCGTGGCCTTCATGGCTTACGGCCTGGCCGAGGCCATTGCCTCCATCTGGAAGGCCCAACGATGGTCGACTACGGCCAGGCATATGTTCGACGGCCTCGTCTATGCGCTCCTGACCGGTGGCACTTTTGGCTGGCTCTGGCCGTAGGCTCTCACTGAAATGGGGGACACCATTCCATGGTGTCCCCCTCTGTTCGGGGAAAAGGCCTTAGGGGGGACCGGTAGGATGTGCTACCTGTCCCCCGCTCCGACCGGAGTGCGCGGGGACTGGTTAGGGGGACCGGGAGGATGTGCTACCTGTCCCCCGGACCAGCTCCAGTCCCTTGTCATTAAAGCCTGGACTCTCCTAGAATCCCCCCTCCAAGGGGACCCAATCCCCGCCCGAGCCGACGTAGCTCAGCTGGTAGAGCAGCTGATTCGTAATCAGCAGGTCAGCGGTTCAAGTCCGCTCGTCGGCTCCAATATCTCTTAGAAACCGTACATCTTTTCGAAGCCTCAGAGGGACTTAGGGGCACGAGGCGCGGGTGCCTCGTTAATGGTCCGATCCAAGATCAGCCTCGGGGCCTACAGAGGGTCGTGGCGCGGCGTCGCTGCCAGAGATCTCGCCCGAGATGCGGGAAGCCTTGCGTGTTTATCTGAAGCGGTAGCTCCAAATACCTGACCTCTACCTACCTGCCTGGGTGTTGTCACTTTGGCATCAGCAAGATAGCTATGAGGCTAGCTTTCGACAAAGGCACACCTGGGAAAACCCAGGGCCGCAAAGCCACGGGTCCGTGAATCTCCAGACCGCCGAGCTACCGAAGAGCTGAAGCCGGGTTCGGCACTGGAGTCGGATTTGGCACTCACCCGGAAGGGGGTAGCCAATGCGTCAGGTGACGTTAGACGTCACGAAGGGCAACGTAGTTGATTTTCATCACCTATTGCCTGTGATCGATATGGACAAGCCGTTTCGGTTTGTGGTTGACAACTGGGACAGTGACGCTGTGACCAAGTTGACCTTCAAGGACTTCAGACCGAACACGTCTCGTTTGAACCCGCTTGAAGATCGACCCGTGAAATTCAGCGACCCAATAAAGATGGAGGGCAAGTCGACTCGCGAGTGGGTTATCGAGAAGGACGACTTGCCTAACGAGACAGAACCGATCAGGCTCAAGCCGCCTCACCCCGACATCGACCGACGCTTGATTGACTACACGCTCACCATGACCGTGAACGGGACTGACGTGGGGGTCGACCCGCCGTTAGATGAACGAAGGCCGCCAGGCTAGGGGCTGTTGGCAACAGACCGGAGGCTCGCCTCGTTTGAGGCGTGATCGACAACGATCTGCTTCTCACGATGCCGGGCTCTCTAGCAGGGCCAAGAACTCGGTATCGCCTCGGTAATCCTCGAAGGCCGGCTCGCGCATGAACTGCTGTCGCGCATAGCCGGCCTCGAGGGCCAGGTCGACGTGACGGAAAGCCTCGGCACGATCGCCGGCCAGCGTATAGACCTGCGCGGCGTAGAAGAGCCGCCAACCACTCTTGGGCTCGAGCGCAAGAGCTTCCTGTATGTCCTCTTTCGCTTGGTCGAAGTTCCCGAGTCTGGCGACACAGACGGCGCGCAGCACGAGATGGAAGGAGCGCTCGCCCCCGGCCTCGATGGCGCGATCGTAGTTATCCACTGCGGTCGCGTACCAATC
>JAOTZA010000202.1 GCA_029861655.1 Acidobacteriota bacterium
ATGCCCTCGCCAAAAGCCAGCAGCAGGACCAGGGAAAGAGACCCCCAGGCGATAGCTGCCACGGTCAGGAAGGCGCGTTTCTTTTGCACCCGCGACGAGCGCAAGAAGAGCTGAAAGATGATCCAGGGTTTGAACATCGTGGGCTTACATCTTCATCGCCACCACCGGATCCAGCGAGGCGGCAGTGCGAGCGGGGAAGTAGCCGGCGATCAGGCCGATCGTCCCGAGCAGGACGACCGTACCAATGGCCAGGGCGGGTGTCAGATTTGGATCGCCGACGTACTCCGTAACCCCGAAGGCCGGAAAAAGCGAGCACAGCCCGATCGTGATTCCGAGGCCCACGCCGCCGCCGACGACGGTGATCACCAGGGTCTCCATCAGAAACTGCCCGAGGATGCCGCCCGGCGTGGCGCCGAGGGCCATCTTGATGCCGATCTCGCGGGTTCGCTCTTCGACGACGACGTTCATGATGTTGGATACGCCGATCCCACCGACCACCAGGGTGAGCGAGCCGACGATGCCCAGAAAAAGCCGGAACGCCAGCATGAAGGTGTCGAGAAACTTCGCCATGTCCGATGTGTCCCAGACGGAGAGGGCCTCCTTGTCTTCTGGGTCGAACCGATGCTTGGCGGCAACAACGCGAAGGACCTCGGCGGTGGCCTGTTTCGTGCGGGCGATGTCCTTCGCAGTAAAGACAAAGTTGTTCATGTACTTCTGACCGGTGAGCGCGCGCATCGTCGTCGCCGGAATGACCGCCATATCCTTGTCCCGAAACCGATACGAGGAGTCCTGCGTTTTCTTCTTGAGGACGCCAATGACGGTGAAGGGAGACCCGTGCAGGCGCAGGGTCTGACCCACCGGGTCTCCGGTGCCGAAGAGCTGCTCGGCGACCTCGTTACCGAGGAAGACCACCCGGCGCTTGTTGCGCATGTCGAACGGATCGATAAACCGGCCGCCAGCCTGCGGAAACATGTTGCGCATCTCGCCGAAGATCGGATGTGCTCCGACGGTATCGACGGCCAGGGTCTTGGTCCCCTGCTGGAGCTTGAGGGTCGAAGCGTACTCGCTCGAGATCCAACCCAACTCCTGCGCACTTGCACGAAGAAGCTCTATGTCGCTCTCGTCCATGCGAATCGGCCGGCCCTTGCCGAGCCCTTCGAAGGGAATCGATGTCAGCGACGGCCAGGCTACGACGATGCCGTTGCCGAGGCCGGCCGAATTCTTCAAGAGCTGATGATGGAAGCCGTCGCCGAATGCGAGAAGAAGGCTCACAGCAACCGTCCCCCAGACGATGCCGAGTATCGTCAGGAGGGTGCGCAGCCGTTGGGCGCGAAGATCCCGAATGAGCTGCTTGAGAAGGTTTCCGACCCGATCCATCGCCTGACTCCCGAGGCCTCTAACCGAAGATCTCTCTGGGCGGCCTCTGCACGACCTCATCTGATTCATCGAGGCCGGACTCGACTTCGATGTTGAGGCCGTCCGAGAGACCGGTCTCGATCTCCACTTTGCGCGGATCGGCTTCAGGGCCCTCCCCCGGGAGCTCGACAAAGGTCCTGGCGCCGTCGTCTTCGAAGAGCACCAGGCGTTCGGGAATGAGCAGGATGTCCTGCTTCTCGCGGATGATCAGGTCGGCATTGGCCGAGTATCCCGCGCGCAGCGTGAATTCGTCCGCCGGGTCGAGCTCGATCTCGATGTCGAACAGCCTGGCGCCTTCCTCCTCCTTGGCCTGAGGGGCGATTCTCGACAGCTGCCCGGTGACCTCTACCCCGGGCAGCGCTCCGATCTTGAGCCGGGCCACGACCCCGAGGTCGAGCTTGCCGACGTCTATCTCATCGACCGTACCGCGGAAGATCAGATCTCCCATGTCCGCGATCGTCGCAAGCTCGGTCCCTGCCTGGAAAGAAGTCAGTGGCACCACCGGATCTCCGGGGTCGACCGCGCGCGCCAGGACGATGCCGGCCGCCGGAGCCCGAATCACCGATTCCATCGAACGGCCTCGACCGGCGATTCGGCCTTTGCGGATCAGCTCGAGGTTGTCCTGGGCGCTGGTGCGCTCGATCTCGGCCAACTCGGCGGACTCTCGCTTGGCGTCGAGATCGTCCGCCGGAGTTATGCCCTGGCGCCCCAGTTCCTGGGCCCGTTTCCAGGCCGCTTCCGCTCGAGTGTGAGCGGAGCTCGCCGCGTCGAGCCTACGCTGAGCCTCGACCAGTTCGGTGGGCGTGGGATCTGGAACGATTTCGAACAGGGCATCGCCGGTGTTGACGTGGTCGCCGACGTCCACCGCGCAACGCTTGACGATCCCTGAGATCTTCGACTTGACCTTGAACTCGAGCCGAGGCTCGATCTGGCCGATGCCGACAGCCTTTTCGACGATCGCCCCCCGCTCGACCGCGATCAGCTTGAAGTCCTCGTCGCCTGTATCGCGCCCCTTGAACCAGGCGTAACCGGCGCCGCCGAGACCGGCAACAAGAACCAATACGACAAGGATTTTTAGAATACGTCCCATCGGATGTCTCGCTTTCCGTGTTTCGAGCCTCGGCGACGTATCTAGCTCACGCGAACCGCGGCCTCTCCTCTCCTCTACGAAAGCTCGATTCTGCTTGTTTCATCTCCCTATTTCGCCACCCCTACAGGGGGGCCGAGAGAACGACCGTGACCTCAGGCTGCGACCGGCTCTTCCTGTTCGGTCAGCCCCGGCCGTTGGCCGGCTTCGATCTCACGGTGTTCACGGGCGATGGCGCGCACGAGAAAGAACCACCCCACGATGAAGAGGACATTGACCAGGGCAAAGCCCCGCGCATCGAGATGGAGGATCGCGGTGCCGACAAAGACGATGAGCGCCGAGCCGACGTCGCCGACGCGATGAAAGAAGCTGTCGATCGCTTGTTTGGCCTTGTACTTGATGTCGCGCGAGGTAGGGAGAAAGAGCATTTGCACGGTGGTCTTGTTGATCGAGTAGTCGGAGGCATTCTCGAGCGTCTTGCCGATCCGCACGTACTGGACGATCGGTAGGAGCAGGACCAGACCATAGGTCCCCAAGGCGATGACCGGCAACCAGAGAAGGCCGCCCCGAATACCGCCGAGCTTGACCAGGCGGCTGACCACAAAGAGCTGCAAGAACATCCCCACCAGGTTCACCCAGCGAAAAAAACCGGCGTAGAAGTTACCGATGGTCGAGCGCACAAACGCCGTTCTCGCCTCCGTCGAGGCGGGATCGCCGAGGTCCCGGTCGCCAAAACGGAGCCCCGTTCCAGCGGCCTCGGCCTCGGAGACCGCGATCTCGACTTGTTCGGCCCCAAAGTCCTCTACCAGCCGCCCGAGGATGTACTCGCCCGTGGTGTTGACCAGGTTGAGCACCAGGATCACCATGGCGATGTACCAGAGATAACGGTGCTCTCGCAGCAGCCCGAACGCCAGCTTTTCGCGGTCCTTTCTCTTTTTGCGCTCGGCGAGCCATTCCTGGAGTGAGCTTTGGCTCACCTGGATCTGGCGCCGTCCCCACACGGCGAGCGAGATCAGGTTGGTGACCACGATGCAGGCTCCCAAAAGAGCCGCCGCGACGAGCAGCATCTCGAAAACACCGACGTATTCCAGCAGCCGGTCGGCGATGTCGGAACCGACGTAGGCGCCCATCATGCCGCCGAACCCGACGAGCGGGAACAACCGTTTGCCGGCCTCGTTGCTGTAGACGTCGTTGGCGTAGGACCAGAACTGAGCCACCACCATGACGCTGAAGATGCCCACCCAGACAAAGAAGGCGTAGCCGAGGTATGGCACCCCGGTCCGGCTGAGGATCCAGAACCCGACGAGGCACGCGATGAAGACCGTCGTGACGATCGAGATGAGCCGCGTGCGTTCGTAGCGCGACACCAGTTTGGCGTAACCCTGCACGAGAAAGTAGAGAAGGACGGCCATCACCGCCACCAGATAGCTTTTCACCTCGGCGCCGCCCTCTTGCAGGATCAGGGCCTCGCGTACCGGCTTGATCAAGTAGTACGCGGTCAGGAGCAGGAAGACGAGAAACGCCATCGCCAGGGTCAGACCCCCCTCGCCGGCCCGCACCTCGGTGAAAATACCGAGGAACCGCTCAAGTAGATTGCGTTGTGCTCGCTCCGGGCTCAAAATGGGTCGACTCGCAGTCTAGCAGCCGGGCCGCCGGCTGAGCCGGTGCCCGCGCGCCGTACCGGCCTGCTAAGCTGGGATCCTGATTCTGGACTCAAGAAGAGTCCGAACGGAGATTGAAAGAGAGGTCCGAAGGAGCTGTCATGGAAAAGACCGTGGTCGTCGATGTCGCCGGAAGAGTGACGATCGGACATGACGCTGAGCTGCGCGAGTCGATCCAAGAGGCGATGGACCAGGGGGCGCAGAACATCTTGCTCAACATGAAGCGGGTCACCAAGCTCGACTCTTCGGGCGTCGGCGAGCTGGTGGCGGCGCACGCGACGATGAGTCGGCTCGACGGCCGGCTGTTGCTAGTGGGTCTTTCGGACAAGATCGCATCCGTGCTCCAGATCACTAATCTCATGGGCGTGCTCGAGTCCTTCGAGGACGTGGATTCGGCTCTCGAGACTCTCGAAAGCGGTTGACCGAGTTAAGAGCCCGGCGGCGCGCTCCAGGCGGCGACTAGATATAGACAGCAGGCGGCGATCACGACGGTCGAGAAGCCCCAGTGGACCGCGAGCAAGGTGGCCAGGACCGCGGACAACACCGAGGCCCAGCCGTTGACGCCCCAGGCCCAGGGAGTCAGGTCTGCGCACGCGGACGCGACCCGCCGAAGACCGAGAGGGAAGGGCATACCCAAAAGGAAGGCCAGTGGAGCGATCACGCCGAGTGCAAGAAGGACCTTGGCGGTGATCGGCCAGGTCATCGCCCGAGCGAAAGCCGGAGGCAGCGCGAAGAGATACGCGACGACTAGGAACACGATGCCGGTCGCCGCCAGCCGGATCGGATCGCGTGACTTCCGAGCTCCGAACTCCTCCAGCTTTTGCGAGGCGCCACTGCCGAGGCCGGCGAAGAAAAGAAAGCCCGCGAGCACCACCGCCGCGGCGATCAGAGGCTGGGCCAGCAAAAGGGTCAGTCGCTGGATGAAGGCGATCTCGAGAAACAGGAATCCGAGGCCCAAACACAGGAAGTAGAGCCCGATGCGACCGGCGCTTCGGTCTGCGATCCCCGCGGTCCCGACTGACGACCGGACCAGTATCAGCGGCAGGAGAATGATCAGGAAACCGGCCAGTGCCGCCTGCAGCAGGACCGCGATGAGAACCAGGTAGCCCACCTCCAACAGCGCCGTGCCGCCACGTGCCCGTAGCTCGAGCAGCTCGCCGAGAGCACTCCAGCGGAAGAACTGAAAGAAGTAGGGGCGGTCGTCGGTGGCCGGCGCGAGCCGGAACTTGTAGTCGCGGATGAATCTCTCACGTGCAGGGCCAAGCAGCGCTCGGGCGCCGCGAAAGAGCACCGGCTCGTCCAGATGGTTGTAGCGGTTGGCGTCCAACTCGGCCATCCCGGGGAGGTAGGCGAGGTCGAAGAAGCGCTCCTTGCAGAATGTACGGATCGCTGCGACATCGGCGTTGCTGACTCCCGAGGGCTTGACCAGGATCACGAACTGGTTCCAGCTGCGAATGGCGACGACGTGCTCGCGCGGATCCCGGCCGGAGAGCTCCAGTGCCTTGGCGGCGGTGGCGAAGAGCTTCATGCTTGTCCGCGGTGGGGATCCGAGCTCGCCTCCGATCGCGAGAACGCCCGTGTCGCTCAGGCGCTCGATAGAGAGCTGGAACGCTTCGACGGTGTACGCATAGGTTTCGGTGATCGAGTGAGCGGAGGCGGTGCCGGCGGCTCCTCCGGATCCGACCTCTTGGATGATTAGGTCGAACGGACCTCGCGATCGGGCCAGAAAGCCGCGAGCGTCGATCACATGCCGGCGCACCTCCGGGGCCCCGTAGAGGCCGCCCGAGAATCCGGAGAGGTTTTCGTCGATGAGCTCGAACAGTTGCCGGTTGCCTTCGACGATGTGAATCTCGTCGGCTTCGTGGTGATGAGCGAGCGCCAGACCGCCACCGCCCAGGAGCGCCACGC
>JAOTZA010000203.1 GCA_029861655.1 Acidobacteriota bacterium
TTGTTGAAGAGCGGCGACGGTACTGTCGAGCGTCCCGGCGGTATCGATGATGTCGTCCAGAATCAATACGTTACGTCCACTTACATCACCGATCACATGCATTACGACCGCCTGGTTGGCAGCGACCCGGCGCTTGTCGACAATAGCCAGCTCGGCGTGCAGGCGTTTGGCGATGGCACGCGCCCGCTCGACGCCGCCGGCGTCCGGGGACACGATCGTGAGGTTGTCGATATCCAACTTCCGGACCGCCTCCAGAAGGACGGGCGCGGCAAAGAGATGGTCCACAGGAATGTCGAAGAAGCCCTGGATCTGCGAAGCGTGGAGATCCATCGTGAGAATCCGGTCGGCGCCCGCCGTCGAGACCAGATCGGCCAGAAGCTTGGCGGTGATCGGGACTCGTGGAGCGTCCTTCTTATCCTGACGGGCGTATCCGTAGTAAGGCATCACCGCGGTAACCCGGAACGCCGAGGCGCGCTTGATGGCGTCGAGCATGATCAACAGCTCCATCAAGTTCTCGTTCGCTGGTTTACATACCGGCTGAATGACAAAGACATCCGTTCCCCGAACGTTCTCCTGAATCTGACAGAAGGTCTCGCCATCAGCGAAGTTGTAGAGCTCGATCTTTCCCAGGGGAAGTCCCAAAGAATCGGCGATCCTGTCCGCCAACTCCGGGTGCGCGCGTCCGCTAAACACCTTCAGCTCACCGTACATAGCTTTTCCTCGATCGATCGACGCGGTTCACGTTGGCAGGGGCGGTGGGAATCGAACCCACGCATGCCGGATCCAAAGTCCGGTGCCTTACCACTTGGCTACGCCCCATCATGCATGCTCAAAGTTGGATCGATTCCGTCGTCGTGGTGCGCCCACTCGGCCCCCTACCCAGTCTCCAGGTGGCTAGGTGCTCCAGAAGGAGTCTTTGAGATGATGTTCGGCCACCTCCTCGAGACTCTGGTCGACCGGAGCCTCCTCCGGTCCTTCTTCTTCTCTCTCCAGAGGCCGTTCCGTCCTGGTCTCCGGCTCCGGCGCTTTTTTCACCGGCTCTGCGCCGGCTTCCGGCTCGGGCCTTTTCGACTTCCGGCGCGGAGCGCCCCCCACAGCATCGCCCGCCACTCTTTCGTACTCTTCGAGGATTCGCCCCTCGATCATCTGACGTGTCTCGTTGTTCAGCGGATGCGCCACATCCTTGAACTTGCCGTTTTTCTTTCTCCGACTCGGCATGCTGATGAAAAAGCCGTCGCGACCCTTGATGATCTTGATGTCGTTGACCATGAAGCAATCGTTGAAGACGACCGACGCAAACGCCTTGAGTTTCTCTTCCCTGACTGGGAACACCTTGACCTCGGTGATTTCCATCGCCACTCCGCCTCTCTGCCGTCAGCGACGAATGACGTTCGAACCACTTCGCCCATCGAGTTGGAGCGGTCCACCCGAGCCGTCGACGCTGTTGTTTCTATTACATCCGAAGGGCCGAACGACGCCCCTGGGGGCCGCCCACGGGCCTCTTCCTTAGGCCTTTCAGACAGCCCGTAATGCTAAAAGGCCTCGGTACCGGTGTCAACTCAGCGTGAGCTCGGATCCGATCAAATCTCACCCAGGAGCGAGCAGTCCACTCTTTCGAAGCTCGGAGGCGACTCTAGGTCCGCGAGAGGCTCCGTCATCGGTTCCAGGACATTCATCCGCCAACGGACCTGGGACCCTTTTCGGTGAGACAGCACGCCGCCGCGCTCTTGCCTTCTCCACCACAACGAGGGTTCGTTCGCTTCCCAGAGCGTCCAGCTTTCGAGCATCCCAGACCCGAACTCGACCGTCCAACGCCTTCCTTTCTCGTCTCGAAACTCACCGGTCTCGAACCTCTCCCCAGCGGCGGGTGCAACCGGCAGGCGGCCCGAGAGCATATCGGGGAGCCGGTCGACGGGAAGTGGCGCCAGCGCGATCGCCGGCACATGAACTTCATCTTTGGATTCACAGTACCGGCTCGATCGATGATCGAGGATTCGATAGTTTCCGTCGGCCACCGAAAGATCCCAGAGGGATCTTCCGAAGGTGTCGCTGGCACGGAGTTGAAAGCGATTCCGGTCGGCTCGATACAGCGCCAGTCGCATGCTCCCGCTCTCCCGAGGCCCCTGGAACCGCACGCGAAACAGCGAGCGCTCAGGAACCACCGGAGCCGATCCCTGAGGGGACTCCACGGCTACACCGGCTCCGCCGCCGTGGACACAGCCGCCCACCAATAGCACCAGACCGGCGAGTGCAGGAAAGATCGGCCGGCTCCAACCGCCACTCAGCCGCCGCCTTGGATGGACCACGGGCTGCTAGAGCCGATCGCGCAGTTGAATCAGCTTGCGACGTACGGTCTCGGCGTTCTCGCCGTCCAACTCGAGCGCACGCCGGTATTGCTCGAGAGCCCTGTCCGCCTCTCCCACGGCCTCATAAACGTCGCCCAAGTGCTCGAAAACGACGGAGTCCTCGCCAACCAGTCGCGCCGCCCGCTCCAGATGGCCACGCGCCTCTTCGAAGCGCCCGAGCTGGTAATAAGCCCATCCCAGCGAGTCCACATAGGCTCCATTGTCTGGTTCGAGGTCCACCGCTCGTTGCACCAGATCGATAGCTTCGCCCAGGTTTTCACCCCGTTCCGCCCACATGTAGCCCAGATAGTTCAACGCCGGTGCGAACTCGGGCTCGATATTGAGGACGCGGCGAAACTCCCTCTCGGCAGCCGACCGCCGCCCTTCCCGCTCGTAGGCTGCAGCCAGCCAGAAAAGTACTTGGATCGAGTCGGGAGTCAGTTTCTGGGCGCGGCGTAGAACCGGAATGGCCTCATCGAAAAGCTCCAGCCGTTGTAGCGATTGGGCAGCCAGCATCAGATCATCGATCTGTCGCGAGGAACCCAGAACTCGGAGCGACTGGATAGCTTCTTCTCGCCGGCCGACCTCGTGGAGAACCTCGGCATGGGCCGCGGTCGCTCGGCTGGCGACGCCGTCGTCAGAGCGCAAGATACCCAGCCTCTCCAAGGCCTCGTCGTGCCGGTCGAGCTCCGCCAAGGCCTGGCCTCGCAATAGCGCCAGTTCGGCCCGGCCGACGACCTCCGGTCGGGTGAGCAAGCGTTCAGTCAGTTCCAGCACCCCCCCCCAATCGCCCTGGCGAACGTGCACTTCGACAAGCTGCAGCAACAACTGGTCGGACTCCGTCTGAGAGCCCTCGCCCGCCACAAGAGCCGCCTTCGTCTCGAGTAGTGCCACCGCATCTCCAGGTCGTCCCGACCGCAGCATCAAGTCAGCGAGAAGGGAAATAGCCTGGACAAAGGAGGGGTGTTCCTCCAGGACAGTTCGTAGCGTCTCCTCCGCCTCGGTGTCGCGGCCCAGAGCTGACAAGATAGTGGAACGAAGGTAGCCGGCCCCGGCACTGCCCGGCTCCGCTTCCAACCAGCTCTCGGTCGCCGCCAGAGCAGAGTCCAGCTCGCCGGCCCGAAACAACTCGACGGCCAGAGTTCGCTCCAGCTCGATCGATCCGCGGTTAGAACTCGGAGCCGCCGACAGTACGCTCGCAGCACCCGCGTGGTCGCCTTTCTGGTTCAGCAGTTCGGCAAGCGCCAGCCGCCCACGCAGATAGCTCGGCGCTCGATCGAGAAACTCGCGAAGGCGACTCTCCGCCGCTGCGCTGTCACCAGTGGCGTCAAGCGCCTGCGCCAGCAACGACACCACCATCGCGCTATCCGGCCGGAGCTCGAGAGTCTGGGTAAGAGCCTCGATCGCCTCCGCGGCTTGCCCCTGACCCAGGTACATCTGCCCAAGAACGATGGCGGCATCGGTATCGCCGGGTTCGAGACGATGGAGCTCTGCATACACTTCCCTGGCTCTCGCCTGAGACTCGGGGGTCTTGTCCATGCGGCGCCGTTCGACCAGTGCCAAAAGGCGCAAGGCATCCTCGTTGCCGGGCGCAAGGTCTGTCGCCAGCCGGGCCTGTTCGGCGGCCTCATCCTGTCGCCCAATTCTCATCAACAACTCGGCGAATTCGATGCGCAGAAAGGGCTCTTCGGGTTCGAGCTCGACCGCCTCGCGAAAGCTCTCGAAAGCCTCGCGATAAGACCCCTCCTGGGTATAGGCTTGAGCGACGGCAAAGTGGAAGAGCGCGCGCGAGTCAGCGCCGGCCGAAACCGACGAAATGAGTACCAGAAAGCAGAAAAAACACCTCATCTCAAGGCTCTCAGGATACCAATCGGCCGATCTCGTTTACAAGCCGACACCCGGGAGTGTGTCGTCCGGGACCCCATTGCTGGCCTGCCCGAGACCGCACACGGACACGTCGGCATGAAGGCGCTGGGCGAGTACCTGGTCCAGAACGGCTGGGTTACGAAGTTGCAGCTCGACCAGGCTCTCGCCAAGCAAGAGCTAATCGGGGGACGTCTCGGGACCTGCCTCCTCGAGACCGGTGTCCTGGACGAGAGGTTGCTCCTCAAGGCTCTATCACTCCAGTCAGGTGCCCCCTCCGCAACCGCAGGGGATCTCGCCGACATCCCACCCAGCGCCATCGCCCGCCTGCCCGCGAGGATCGCGGCGAGTCACCTGGCGATCCCTTTTCGAGTGTTCAGCAACAAGGTGGACGTGGCGGTCGCCGATCTGAGCGATCTATCTCGGCTCGACGAACTCGCCTTCGTGCTCGGCAAGCGTGTCAACCTCCACGTCGCCAGCGAGGCGGCCGTCCGCCGGGCCCTGGAGCGCTATTACGAGATCCCCTGTCCCAACCGCTTCCGGCATGTCCCCGAAGCGGGGCCGCAGCAATCGCAGCCGTCCGCCGACACGGCAGGCATGGTGGAGCAGGCACCTGAGGCTGCGGAGTCCGAGCCGACTGCGGCGCCCGAACCGGCGGCGGCGTCCGAACCGGCGGCGGCGCCCGAACCGGCGGCGGCCCAGCCGACGACGGTGGCCGGGGAGACAACTCCCCCACCCACACCCCCACGCCGTCCTGAGAAGAAAGAGTCGATACGCCTAACAGCAGACGAAGAAAGTGCCCTGTGGGGCGAAATGAATCTGCAACTCTCGGTGGCCGAAGAACTCGACGATCCCCGCGATGGGGAGGCCGCCAACTTTGGTGCGCGGCTGGCTGCCGCGGAGACCCCCGAAGATGTCGGCACCGCTTTGCTGGCGGCTCTCTCCGAGCATTTCCTCCGCATCGTGCTATTTCGGATTCTCCGCCATCGGGTCTCCGGTTGGATGCACTGGGGCCCACAGATCGACAAGGATTGGCTCGCTGAATACTCAGTGGGTATCGAGCGGCCGACTGTCTTTCGGGAGATCCTGACGTCGCGAAGATTATTTTTCGGCAAGCTGGACGACGGCGTCCCTCACACCGACCTCGCTCGCTGCTGGGGTGGCGACACCAAATCGGAGTGCATGGTCATTCCCGTGCTGGTTCGCGAGCGAATGGCCAGCGCGATTTACTGCGACCGCGGCGCGCTCGGTGTTCAAGGTGTCGATGTGAGCGCTGTGGGCGATCTGTGTGCGCGCGCCGGGCTGGCGTTCGAGCGGCTCATTCTCGAACGTAAGCTGCGCAGCTGACAGCCCCTGAGAAGAGACGCTCTAACCTGACCTTCTCACCAACCTTCTACTGCGAGGTCGCAAGTACCTGAATCTACTGCGTTGCGCTCCCGTCGACCGCCTCAGCGTACGTCAAGTACGCTTGCGTTGGTCTCGGCCGTAAGCCTTGTATCTCCAAGCACTTCCGACCTCTCGCGACGAACGCTGGTGAGAAAGTCAGGCTAATGGAGTTGGACGGCCAACGTGCCGGCGGAGTCGACCCGGGCTCGTAGCGTTCGCAAACTGCCACCGGGAAGGTTTCCAGCCAGCGTTTCCATCTGGGCCGGTCTTCCCGGGAGGCTGAGATAGACCCGCACCGAGAGTTCACCCGCCGACAGTCGTACTCTTTCGTCAAACCCCCCGCTGCGACCTCGGCGGCGCAACAGACTCTTCTTCTCCACGAACCGAAACTGTCGGTTTACGACCTGGGTTCCGTTGACATACACGGTCAAGACACCGCGGGGGCTTTGACT
>JAOTZA010000204.1 GCA_029861655.1 Acidobacteriota bacterium
CGGTTCCTGAGCGCTGCGGTGGCCGGTTCCTGAACACAGCGCGGGCCGCGACCGACCGAAGATCACCTAGAACCATAGGCTCCTTGCCGCCGCCGCGACCGGTCTTGTAGCGGGAGTTGCACAAACCAGCTTCGGGAACGGTTCGAGCGGCGGCAACCCGCCGCCGCTAGTTCAGCGAGAGCTGCTTTCGGAACTTCGAGAAGTTGTCGAGCACGTAGTCGAAGCTGCCGTAGTAGTCCTCGAAGGCATTCCCGCACGCCGCGGCGCCCCCGGTCAGGACACCGATGACGAACTGCTTGGGCGACCTCTTACCCACCATCAAGGAGGAACCGCTGCTACCACCCTCAGTGGTCGTGCCCTTCCTCCAGGTCACCTCGTAGTGCGTATTCCCATCGACGAGGAACCCCCCTGAATCGACTTTGACCACGTCGTGGACCCTCTTGAGAAGAGCGATCTTCTTGTGGTCCCCGTTGGGATGACCGATGCTCGCGCCCCTCTTAGTGCCAACGTGGTCACCACCAATCGAGAGCCCCTGGAAGAACACGCCCGCCGGGAGATCTCTCTTCACCCGAACCAGCGTCGTGTCTCCTTCGACCGTTCCGCCGTTTCCGGTGGTCGCTTTGAGCGTCGCGCCGCCACCAAGCTGTGCCGTAGAAATCGCTCCACCGCCACAGCTGGCCTGTTGGTAGAAGAACTCAAGCGCCATCGTCCTGGCTTCTGACCTCTTGCTCACACAATGAGCCGCCGTCAGAAACCAGGACTTCTGTGTCGAAGCGTCGCCGTCGACGATCAACTGCCCAGAGCACTGAGCGCTGAAGCCCGCCCCCTCGAATACATACATCGCGACACCGTCGCCGGCGTCCTGCCACTTGTTTGAGCAGGAGAGGTTGCGGTTACAGGAGCCCGAGTCACCAGGGCCCTTGAGAAAGCTCGTAGTAAGCGGCAGATAGTTGTGCGAAACGCGGTCGATCGAGAACACGACATCTTGACCACTGTCCCACCCAGGAACAAAGAGCTCCATCGCAATCGACTCACCTTGAATGACGGGCGACCAGAACGGGTGTCGGCTGCGGCCCTTTTTCTTGGCTCGGGCTGGCAGAATGAATCCCGCCTCGTACGGGCCCATGGCATCGCTCGGGTCGTCCGGCGAGTAGAAACGGATCTCGGCACCTTTGGGCAGAACCTCAAAGTCGATCGCGAGCCGCAGCGACAGCGCCCCGGGTGACGTCAACGAGAAAGTCGCCACCTCGCCTCCACCCGCGACGGGCTCCCATAGGAGATCCCTGGCTTGGATCGGAACTCTCCACTCAGCCGGCATCTGACGATGTACCCCAATTCGCTTGGGAACGCCGATTCTGGTTTCCCCCACCGCGTCCTTCTCGGGCAGCGAGACCGGCTCGAGCCTCATCTCGAGCGCGATCGGCGCGCTTACATCGGGGCGCAGCGGCCGCGCCCGATCGGTCCGGGCCTTGACATCGATGCCGCCCTCGAAACGCTCGCCCGGGATGCCGATGACACCGTCGGACTCTACCCACAACGATTCGTCCGCATTCGCCGAGACGGATCCAAGAATCAAGATCAGACCCAATAAGAGACCAATACTCGCTTTTCTATTCCGTCCCAAACTTGTCATGGCGTCGACTCCTTCCCGCGCGGTCCGTCCGCGTCGAATTCGCGCGAGACTAGCACGCCGCTATCGAATCCCATATGAAGCCGCTGTCGGAGCTCACAACCATCCACGGCAATTCCGATCGTTTTCGTCGCGCCGCGCCGCGACGATGGTCTCCGGAGTCCGCGAACAACCGCTCGAGATCGGCCGCTCTCAGGACTCCAGCTTGGCGCTCAGATTCTCGACCGCCGATACTAGCTCGGAGACCTGCTCCTCGAGCGCCGCGACGCGCTCGGTGAGACCGGGTTTCGAGGCCGCCGGTCGCGGCTCCTGAGGTGCGTGTTCGGGTTCTGCGGCATCGAGGTCGAATGTGTCGCCGGCCAGCAGTGGGGCCCACCGGGTTTCCTTCTGACCCGGGCGGCGGGGCAGTTCGCTGGTGAGTTCACGGTCTTCGACCGCCAACCTCGCAAGAGCCTCTTCGACATCACCGAGACTCTCTAACCGGTGGAGCCGTCCGCTTCGCGAGCGCAACTGTCCCGGAGTCTGCGGACCCCGCAGCATCAAGAGCGTCAAGATTGCCTTCTCCTCCGGATCGAGCTCCAGCCGGCGGCTGATCGACTGGCTCCAGCGCTCGACCCGCGCACCGTCGCTGCGCCAGGCCAGAACATCCACCCTCAACGACTCGAGCGCATCGATCACTTCGGTCTCGGTCAGCGAGGTCACCGGATCCCGGTTACTCTTCTGGTTGCAGGCCGCAATCAGAGCGTTGACCGTCATCGGGTAGTACTCGGGGGTCGCCTGCTCCTTTTCCAGGAGTGCCCCGAGGACGCGAATCTCGTTCGGCTCCAGGTCGCGTATGCTCCGCATCGTTACCGGATTCTATGACGCGAGAAAAGCATCCGTGCAATCTCTGAGCGTAAGTGAAGCTCGACGCCTGGCTCTTGTTCGGGCCGGGCTCTTGAAACCCGAATGGACCGGAATGCCGCGGAGGGCCTCGGGGCGGGGCATTCGGGCCCGCAATGCCGCCCACCGGATCGTCCGGCGATTTGGTTACTTGCAGCTCGACACGATCTCGATCGCCGGCGCCCGCACCCACACGCTCGTTCTCCTGTCGCGACTCGGCGGCTTCGATCCGGTGATGGGCGAAGCGCTCCTCCAACCCGGCGAGCCGCTCTTCGAGTACTGGGGCCACGAGGCGAGCTGGCTACCGATCGAGCTCTACCCGACTTTCGAGTTTCGCCGCCGCGAGTTTCGCCACCACCCCTGGTGGGGCGACGTTCTGGGTGAGCACCCCGCCCTGGCCAGACGGCTCCTCAAGCGTGTTCGGGATCAAGGCCCTTTGCGGTCGGCGGACTTCGAGGGTGCTAGCGGCAAAGAGATGTGGGCCACCAAGGTGGCCAAGAAAGTCGTCCTGACCTTCTGGATGCGCGGCGATCTGGCGATCCGCGAGCGCAAGAGCTTCCAGCGCGTCTTCGATCTCGGTGAACGAGTGATCCCCGAGGAGCTTCGAAGAAAAAAACCCAGGCAGTCCGAATCCATACGAGCGCTTCTACTGAGAGCACTCGCCGGCCACGGCTGGGCCCAGACCGGCACGCTCTCGAACACGTGGAGGCTGCGCAACATGAAGCGCGAGGTCTCGACCGCGCTTGAAGAGCTGCAAGAAGCCGGTGAGATCGCCCCCTGTGCGCTCGAGACCGACGGCAAGCGACTCCCCGGCTGGATCCGACCGGTCGATCTCGAAATGGCTGGCGGCCTGAAGCTGCTGCGACCACCGAAAGACCGCGGTGTCCTGCTCTCCCCCTTCGACCCGGTGCTCTGGGACCGCATCCGCGTCGAACGGTTGTTTGGCTTCCACCAGGTGCTCGAGATCTACAAACCCGCACCGCAACGGATCTACGGCTACTACTGCCTGCCGGTCCTGGCCGGCGATCGGTTGGTGGCCCGCGTCGATCTCAAGGCCGAGCGCAAAGCGGGCCGGCTGCGAGTGCTGTTGAAGCGCTTCGAGGCTACCCGCCCCTCCCAAGCAGACCGTCAAGCGACCCAGAGTGCGCTCGCGCGCTATGCGGACAGCGTAGAGCTGCGTCTGACTTGAACCGGCCGGTGTCCTCCCGCCGGCCGAAGATTGAGTATCCTCTTTTGCGAGCTCCCATGAGACGTCATGTCGCCACTGTTCTGGTAGGTACCGCTGTGACCGTCGCGGGAACGACGTTCGGCCAGGTCGAGCCGCTCTTCGGTTCCGACGACCCGCGACCCGTGGCGCAAGCGGTTCGACTCGAAGCGCTCCCCACGCTCGATGGCGAGGTGGCAGCCGACGCTGCGTGGTCTTCCGCACCCGCGGCAACCGGCTTTGTCCAGAACACGCCGGATGAGGGCGAGCCGGCGACCGAGCGAACCGAGGTCCGTATCGGCTTCACCGAAACCACGTTGTATCTCGGCGTCGTTTGCCACGACCGGGATCCTGCGGGGATCATCGTCGCCGGTAGCCGCCGCGACTCCTCGCTCTCCGATACCGACAGCTTCCAGGTGATCTTCGATACCTATCTCGACGGCCAGAGTGGTTTTGTCTTTGGCACCAACCCGGCCGGCCTCGAATTCGATGGCCAGGTCACGGGCGCCGTGGAGGGAGGGTTGAGCTCGGGCAACACCTTCAATCGCAACTGGGACGGCGCCTGGGAGGTCGCCGCCAAAACGTCGGAGATCGGCTGGAGCGCCGAATTCGCCATCCCCTTCCGGTCGCTCCGGTTCCCACCGAGTGAGGGCAAGCCTTGGGGGATCAACTTCCAGCGCAACATTCGGCGCCGCAAGGAGTCGGCCTATTGGGCCCCGCTGGCTCGGCAGTTCAACTTCTACTGGGTCTCCGAAGTGGGGCGTCTGGAAGGCATCGAGCCGCCCAAACAGCACAATCTTCAGATCACCCCCTACGCGTTGGCCGACGCCCAACGCCGGTCACAGGACACCGGCGTCGGCTTCGAGACCGAATCTACCTCTGACGCCGATGGCGGGTTCGATCTCAAGTGGGGAATCACTCCGAGCCTGACCCTCGACGCTACCGTCAACACCGACTTTGCCCAGGTCGAGGCTGACGAGCAACAGATCAACCTCGACCGGTTCAACTTGTTCTTCCCGGAGAAGCGACCGTTTTTTCTAGAAAACGCGGGTCTGTTTTCGGTTGGAGTTCCCGGCGAGGTTCAACTCTTCTTCAGTCGGCGGATCGGGCTGGGACCCGGGGGCCAGGAGATTCCAATCGACGCCGGTCTGCGCCTCTCGGGAAAGCTTGGAAGAAACAACCTGGGGCTCCTGGCCATGCGGGCCTCGGAGACCGAGGGCCTGACGCCCAGAAACGACTTCACCGTCGCCCGTTACAGCCGAGATCTGCCCAACCGGTCATCGCTGGGTGCGATCTTTGTCAACCGCGAGGGTGGCGGTCGCCTCGTCGGACCGGACGACACCAACCGAACGATCGGTTTCGACGGCCAGTGGGGAATCGGTGAATACGGCCAGCTCCTCGGGTTTGTCGCCAAGACCGAGACTCCCGGCGTCGACGAGGACGAGTATGCCTACCGCCTCGGCGGACGCTACGATTCCGACACTTGGATCGCCTCGGCGAACTACACCGAGGTCGCCGAAGGCTTCAACCCCGAGGCTGGGTTCTTGAGCCGCCGCGGCTACCGCAAGCCGGACGGCTTCGTCCTTTACCGCGTCCGTCCCAAAGACCTTTGGGGCCTCCACGAGCTCCGTCCGCACGTTTCGTACTCCGGTTTCTGGGATTTCGACGACTTCCAGGAGACCGGGTTTCTCCATGTGGACAACCACTGGGAGTGGAAAAACGGCTACGAAGTCGACACCGGGGTCAATTTTCGACACGAGGGGGTCAAAGAGCCGTTCGAGATCTTTCCCGGCGTCGTTGTTCCCGCCGCGACCTACAAGGATCAGGAAATCCAGGTCGTCTTTCAAACCAACGAGGCCAAAGCTCTCTCGTTCGAAACCCGTGTCGTCGTCGGCGGTCTCTTTGGCGGCGACCGTTTCCGACTCGCACCCGAGCTGGATTTCCGCATGGGTGAGCGCTTCAACGGCGAAATCGAGTGGGATTACAACGATATCGACCTGCCGGGCGGTGCCTTCGAGACCAACCTCGGCCGGCTGCGGGTCAACTACTCGTTCACGCCAAGGATCTTTGTCCAGACGCTGGTGCAGTACAACGACCGCGCCGACGCCTGGGCAACCAATCTACGCTTTGCGTGGCTCGAGCGCGCCAACACCGGGCTCTTTGTGGTCTACGACGAAGTGCGTGACATCGGATCGACCGGCATCGGGATCCCGGGGCGGAGTCTCATCGTCAAATACAGCCGGCTAATCGATTTGCTGCGCTAGGGACAGTGGGCCGGGCGGTGG
>JAOTZA010000205.1 GCA_029861655.1 Acidobacteriota bacterium
GAAGGCGCCCATACCTACACGGTGCCCGGTGTCTACCGCATTCAATTGACCGTCAGCGACGACCTCGATTTCGGCACGTCGGCGTACCAGTTCGTCGTGGTCTTCGATCCGACCGGTGGATTCGTCACGGGCGGCGGCTGGATCGACTCACCGGCGGGCGCCTACACGCCGAACCCGGTGCTCATCGGCAAGGCCCACTTCGGTTTCGTTTCCAAGTACAAGAAGGGGGCGAACGTACCGACAGGCAACACCGAGTTCGAGTTCGCGGTGGCCGACCTACTGTTCAAGTCGACGGACTACGACTGGCTGGTGATCGCCGGACACACGGCGAAGTTCAAGGGATCGGGGACGATCAACGGCCTGGGCAACTATGGCTTCCTGCTTTCGGCAATCGACGAGAAATTGACGCCCAGCACCGACGTCGACTTGTTCCGGATCAAGATCTGGGACAAAGACGCCGCCGATATGGTCGTCTACGACAACCTGATGGGGGGCGCCGACGACGACGACCCGGCCACACCGCTGGGCGGCGGGAGTATCGTGATCCACAAGTCAAAATAGAAGACATTGGGGGTCAGGTCTTGAATTGCAGCACAGCCTTACCCAGATCGGCCCGAGACAGCAATTCCGTTGGCAGCGCTGTGCTGCAATTCAAGACCTGACCCCCCCATCTGCACTGCACCACCAGTGCACCACGAAGGAGGCCGCATTTTGACAGTGCGAAACGCCTCCTGAACCGCTGGCGGAACGTCAAATGGCTGGGCGGTCCAACTCGGCCTCACTCCGGCAGACCTATCTTCTTGAGGAAGACCGGCCAACGAGGGTCATCGCGGAGGCTGGCAAGTAGCGGGCTGCTTTTCAGGTCTACGACCCCAGGGTCCCGGTGGGAGTAGGCACGTTCGAGCCACTCGAAAGCCGCATCGGTTTCGCCCCGAAAGCCATGGACCTCGGCCAGCTGGAAGGCCGTATCATCACCGTGCGTCTGCTTGATCTCACTCAAAGCCGCCTCCGCCTCGTCCGGGCGCCCTAGCGCGTGATAGGCCAAGGCCAAGCCTACAAGCCGCCACATCGGCTCGACCTCTCTCTCCACCTCCGCTAGCGCCGCCTCGGGCCGCGATCGCGAGAGCTCGGTGAGACCCAAGTGAAAGTGAGCGAGCGGGAAATCCGGCTGGAGCTCCAATGCTTTCAGAAGGGCCATCTCCGCCTCTTGTTGGTGACCCACTTGTATCAGGCGCCTCCCCAACAAGAGGCGGGCTAGCATGTTCAGCGGATCGAGCTCTACCGCCCGCCGGCTTAAGGCTATGGCCTCATCGAAGCGCCCAAGTGCGCCGGACAGGTTCGCCGCGGAGATGAGGACACTGACGTTGCTGGGAGCCAGGGCTCGAGCCTTTCCAAGCGCCATTTCGGCTCCGGCCCAATCCCAGTCGAAGGACACCCTTATCTGTCCCAGCGCGGCCCATCCCTCGGCCAGGCCCTCGTCCAGCTCGAGCGCCCGGGTTGCCGCCTCGCGGGCCAGTCGAGAGCCCTCGTCAAACGGCAGGTATGCCTGACCGGCCTGAAACTCCCGGGCTTGCGACAAAGCGGCCCAGACCGGAGCGTCGCCCGGATCGAGCGCCAGCGCCTTCTCGAAGTAATCCACCGCCCGCTCCAGATTCTCTCGACCAAATAGCTTCCGGAAATGCTGCCCTTGAAGGTAGAGGTTGAAGGCTTCGGCGTTTCTGCCGCGCGCCTGGAGAGCGTCGCCCGGAGCGCCGAATAGCGTGACCTGAAGCGCGTCGGCCACCGACCGGGCGATGTCGTCCTGCACCGCGAAGATGTCCTCGAGCGTCCGGTCGTAGGTCTCCGACCAGAGCTGGAACCCGTCGGCGACGTTGACGAGTTGGGCGGTGATTCGTACCTGCTCGCCCGCTTTCCTGACGCTGCCTTCGAGAATGGAGGCCACGCCCAGCTTCTCTCCGATGACCCGAAAGTCTTCGGTCTGCCCCCTGAACTGGAACGACGACGTACGGCCAGCCACCTTGAGATCGCGGATCTGAGCAAGAACGTTCAGGAGTTCCTCCGAGAGACCGTCGGTGAAGTACTCCTGGTCCTTCTCCGGACTCATATTGACAAAGGGCAGGACCGCGATTGAAGCGTAGCCGGTCTCGGCCGCGCTTGGGGGTCGCGTCGTCAGCTCGACGGTGGCGTCGTCTCCCTTGCCGAGCCAAAGACCTGCTACGAGCACCGCTGCCAGGGCCACCGCCCCGATTCCGATCCAGAGTCCGCGACGGGAAGGCGCAGCTGTCGGTTCTGCAGTCGTCGCCGGCTCAGCCGCTACCGAGACCGGAGTCGTACTCGTATCCCTCTCGAGGCGCAAGAGGTCCGCCTTGAGATCGGAGGCGTGTTGGTAGCGGAGCTTCTTGTCCTTCTCGAGCGCCTTGTTGAGGATGTGCTCGAGCTCGTCGGGCAGATCCGGGTTGATCCGTACCGGGGCCGTCGGGGCCTGGTTCAGGATCAGGTCGAAGATCGCCCCCGCGGTCTTGCCTTCGAACGGCTGCCTGCCCGTCGCCATCTCGTAGAGCACAACACCCAGAGAGAAGAGGTCGGTTCGTTCGTCGAGTTCTTGACCGCGCACCTGTTCCGGAGACATGTACGCGATCGTCCCCATCGCCGTTCCGGGTGTCGTCAACTGCTCAGGTGCCAGCTCGGTCTCGGCCTCGGCCGACTTCGACTCTTTCCGAGCAAGGTCTTCGGTCACCTTGGCGAGCCCGAAGTCGAGCACCTTGACGTCGCCGCGCGCGGTGACCAAGAGATTTGCCGGCTTGAGGTCTCGATGGACGATCCCCGCCTCGTGGGCGGCCTCCAGGGCGTCCGCCACCTGAGCGCCGATCTTGACGATCTGCTCGGCTGGCGTGGGCTCGCCGCTGATCCAGTATTTCAGGGTCTGGCCGTCCATCAGCTCCATGACGATGAAGTAGCGACCTTCTTCCTCGCCGAGCTCGTGGATCACACAGATGTGGGGATGGTTCAACGCCGAGGCCGCCCGCGCCTCGCGCTGAAACCGCGCCATTGCCTCAGGGTTTTCGGCCAGCGCATCCGGCAAGAACTTGAGTGCCACCTGCCGACCTAGGGTCAGATCTTCGGCTCGATAGACGACGCCCATGCCCCCACCCCCGAGCTTGTCGAGGATCTTGTAGTGGGAAACAGTGGTGCCGATCATTGAAGAGGTCTCCCGCTCGGGAGCACTTCCCTTGTCTTCAGGCTGCCCGAATTCTAGCGGAACGCGCTTCTTCGGCAGCTAACCGGCACTGGGTGCTCACTCCCTCGGTTGTGCGTCTCTGAAAAGAATGGCGGAACCGCAAGGGACTCGAACCCACCCCCCACGCGGGAACCCGCGCGGAACAGCGGTTTTGAAGAGTGGTGGGCCGTGAGGGAATCGAACCCCCGACCATCAGATTAAAAGAAAGCTCGGACTCAACTAAACGCAACTGTCGCCAACAGGCAACCGCAAACACCGCGGGCATTTGCGTCACATGCCTTTGTTGAGGACTGTTGGTTCGAATGGTCGAAAGTTGGCTTCTACTGCACCACTAGTGCGCCACGAAGATCGGCCCGAGACAGCAATTCCGTTGGCAGCGCTGTGCTGCAATTCAAGACCTGACCCCCCACTCACTACTTCTCTGTTGGCAGAAGCGGTCTCCACGCCCTTGGGACCGGGCTGTTAGCTTCGCGCTCGTCCTTGAGCCTTCCCCTCGTACATCCGTTCGTCGGCGAGTCGGTAGAGTTCCTCCGGAGAGGACGCTTCGGCCGGATAGGCCGCCCAACCGCCCGAGACGCTCGGCCACCACCGAGGCGTCTCGTCCAACTCCTCGGACCGCTCGCGCAGCCGATCGACCACCCGGCCGTGGACTCGCCCAGCCACGTCCCGAGATGTCCCGGGCAGAATCACCGCGAATTCGTCGCCGCCAACGCGGCACGGGATGTCCGATGTCCGAACGATCTCCCCAACGACTTCACCAACTGTGGCAATCGCCCGGTCGCCATCCGGGTGACCATACCGATCGTTGATCTCCTTCAACCCGTCCAGATCGATGATCATCAGAGTGACCCGGTGGTCGGCTCGTTGGGCCATCGCCAACGCCAGTGGTAGCTGTTCGTCGAAGAACCGTCGGTTGTACAAACCGGTGAGCGGATCACGTATCACCTCTCCCTTGAGCTCTTCGTACTTCTGGCGGTAGCTGAGGATCTCGAAGACATCTCTCCTGGGACCCGCCTCGGTTCGCTCGTCGAAGTAGCGGAGGTAGATGACGAGGATTATGGAAAAGAAAGCCGCCAATCCAGTCTTTCCCATCAAGTTGGACTGCAACAGGTGGAGGTATTCAGGGCTGCCAAGAAAGCCACCGGTCACAAACACCAGGCTGTCGAAGCCGGCGACGGCGACCAGGCTACCCATCGCCGGCAGAAGCAGCTTCCGGCGGAAGACTCTCGCCAGAGTCTCGAAAATGATGATGACCAGCACTGCGTCGAGGATCAGAGCACCCGTACCCGCGAGCATCACCCGCACATTGAGCCGAAAGAGGGCGGTGGGAAGTGAGAGGAAATTCCGCGCCAGGGAGCCATCGAGGTGGTAGGCGAATAACGTTGACAGAAGGCCCAGGGCGGCGTTGGCAAACACCAGCCCGAGAATCAGGGAGCTCGTCTCGGCAATGTCCTCTCGGATGTAGACGAGCAAGATCGCAAACGGCGCCGACATGAACAACACGAATCCAGGTCCGATCAAGATTCCAGGTGCGAATTCGACGTAGATGGAAATCGCCAGAACGATCTGTAGGTACTGGAACGAACCGATCGCGATGTAGAGGGGTGAAAGGCCGAATCGGGAACGAAGACGAAAGAGAACGACAAGAAGCGTCCCCACAAGGAACGCTTCCAACATCATCAAAGCGATGTTGTAGAGAGCCGCGTCAGACAACTTCCACCCTCACTTAGCTGATCATTACTGGATTGGCCAGCAGTGTACAGCACCCGAAATTGGGGTCAGGTCTTGAATTGCAGCACAGCCCTGCCGACAGAATTGCTGCCTCGGGCTGATCTGGGTAAGGCTGTGTTGCAATTCAAGACCTGACCCCCCCAGCTGGCGCCTCGCCCACCGGCGCGAGAAGTCCAGCTGGCCAAGACGGCAGAAACGCCGGAAACGCCCGGTCGGGAAATCGATGGCAGCCAAGACGATAGTTCGCTGGCCGGTCTGACGAAGGGTACCGCTCCAGCCCGCGAAGGGTTGCCGGTCGGTTCGTCCTGCCGCAGGAGCACTCGCCCTGGGCTCGTGCCTCTGGTCGGCGGGCTGGCCCCGACCTGTTTCCGCCGGGGAGGCTCCACGACTCGATTTGAAGCTCGAAGGTCCGGCCAGCAGCGAGGCCACATATGCCGCGGATGGGTCGGCGAACGCCAGCCGGTAGCGCTCAGGGCGATTGAACGAAGTCTTTTGAATCCATGGTGGAGGCGGATGGATTCGAACCATCTTCAGCTCCGTGGCCGTTAAACGACCTCCCAACGCAAGACGAAAAGAGTGCTATGGCCATGGGTGGCCACGAAGGCGAACGTAAAGAGGATCTGTTTCATTGGTTAATCAGGGTTTCAGGTTGTAGGAGGCGGCCATCGGGCCGGCGCCGGCCTGGTACTTGCGGGCGCGGGTCAGTTCGGCGATCTGGCGGATGTGGCCGAGGTCGTGGAGCGCCCATTCATTCAGCATTTGTGACAGGGCGATCTCGCCGTACTCCTTATGCAGGGCGAGGCGATCGCCCGCGCCGGCAGGGAGACTGCGGAGGAACTCCATGTTGTTCTCGCGCTGCTCCTCGAAGTGATCGAAGGCATCCTCAGGGTCGGCATCGCGATAGAGGTCGAGATACATCTGCGCGTCGTCGGGCTCGAACTCGGGACGGGTCTCCGCCATGAAACGATCGAGGCGCATGCGGTAGCACTGGCCTTCGGAGTGCGACAGGTGGGC
>JAOTZA010000013.1 GCA_029861655.1 Acidobacteriota bacterium
CGCGGTCGAGCAGCATGCTCGGGAAAATGTGTCCGGAGGTCGAGGTCTCGTCCGAGAATGCAAAGCGACGACCGTTAAAGTCCTGCAGGCGGCGCATCGCCGAGTCGACGCGCGCGAAGACGCAGCCGTGATAGCTCGTAACGTGCTCCAGGACCGGCTGCTCGGTACGAAAGATTTCTTGGGTCCTCGCCAGAGTTCCTGGTCTCTCGTACTCGAGCTCCTTTCTCCCATCGCCGACAAAGTCGTGGGGGCCCGAGAAAACCCAGCTCGACGCCGCGGCGGCGACCTCGAGAGGCCGATCGATCAACAGCCGCATCGCCTCTTTGTTGGTCTCGGCTTCGATGGCGGTCCAGCCGGGGGCATGTTGGTCGAGTTCCCGGCGCATCATCTCTAGAAGGGCCGGCGGCAGGTTGGTCGGCATGGCGACGGCCGTGCCCGCCAGTTCCGCAAGCGTCCGGGGCTCGCCCGGTGCCGTGCGCCCGATGAGGATCCCAAATCTTTCCGCTGAGCGGACGACCTGCAACCTTGCCTCGGCGCCGTAGCGCGCGTTGGCAATCACGTAGGCAAAGGCGGGCATCCAGGCGACGTCGGCCTGGTCCGAGCCCAGAGCCTGGATCACCGCCGCATAGCTTGTCGGCACGTGAACCCGGAGGGTGAGCCCGGTATCCCGCCGGATGTAGGCGGCGAGTTGGTCGCCGCGCTCGACCAGTGTGCCCTGTTCCACCGATGGAACAAAGAGCATGCGGATGATCTGCTCTTCCGAGGCTTCGAGGCGCGCGCGTCTTTCGAGACCCCAGACAAAAACACCAAACAGCAGCGCGACGAGTGTCCAGCCGAACCGTGGAATCCAGATCGAGGACACGCGCTTCCGGTTTTCTATTGGCGGCGGTCCGTGAGCGCTTGGATCGCTGTGCTGAGGGCGGCCTCGAAGCCGGCCCGGATGCGTGGCTCTGCCAGGCCTTGATACCGGCGGTCACTGTCTTCGCCGAGCGTGACGTTATCGCTGCAGAAGAGGACGGTACCCAGCCGCAGGCCCAACCGACGTGCGACCACGGCGGCGGTGGCGCACTCGCACTCCACTCCGAGGACCAGACCCGCATAGGTGTCGTAGATCTCGGGTCCCTGGCGATACCCTGCGTCGGTTGTATAGACGAGACCACGGTGAGCCTTGAAACCCGCCGTCCGTGCGGCACGCCAGAGCGACTCGGTCATTCCGGTGTCGCATACCGCGGGGAACTCTATCGGCGCGTAGTATCTCGAAGCGCCCTCACCGCGCACGCCTCCCTCGGCGATGAGGAGCTCGCCGATACCGAGCAGCGGATCGACGCCGCCACAGGCGCCAAAGACCACCGCCTCGCGAGCTCCGTTCCCGGCGGCCATCTCCAGGGCGTTGGCCATCGCGGGTCCGCCCATTCCCGAGAACAAGAGTGTCACCGGAACCGGTGCGGCTTCCAACTGATAGACGATCCGATCCGTGGTCTCGTCCAACTCGACCCTCTTGCCCTTGTAGAGCTCTACCGCGGCTTCGAGAAAGCTCTCTCTCCCAAAGGGTAGAACGAGCGCCGCCTCGGCGGAAGTGAACGCCGGGTTGTTGCTGTGCGCAAACTCGCGGTGGTGTTCTTCTGCTCCCATGCTCTCGCTCGGGTCGAGGATCACGCCGAGACTACCAGGGCCTCTCGACTTCCACCACGGCTCGGAATGGGCGTTTTGCTTGGTGGGACACCACGGCTTGGGTAGACTCAGCCCCTTCAAGAAAATGAGCTCATTCTCGAAAGTTACGCGGCTGAAGCGCGAGGCGATGGAGCAAGAACTCCTGGCCCCGATCGCCACCCAGGCGGCCGGTAGCCGGGGGCGCGAAGTGGCTGAGCAGCCGGATGAGTACCGCACCGCGTTCGATCGGGACAGGGATCGAATTCTGCATTCGAAGGCTTTTCGGCGTTTGAAACACAAGACCCAGGTCTTCATCAACCCCGAGGGGGACCACGTCGTCACCCGGCTCACGCACACGCTTCAGGTGATGCAGGTGGGCCGCTCGCTGGCTGTCGCTCTCGGCCTCAACGAGACGTTGACCGAGGCCATCTGCCTCGGACACGAAGTGGGGCACCCACCCTTTGGGCACACTGGGGAAGTGGCGCTCAGCCCATATGTCGACGGAGAGTGGCTCCACGCTGAGCAGAGCGTTCGAGTGTTGAGCGTTTTAGAACCCTTGAACCTGAGTTGGGAGGTGCTCGACGGGATCCGAGCCCACAGCTGGAAGATCGATCCCCCACCGGCGACTCCCGAGGGCGTGCTGCTGCGATTCGCCGATCGGGTCGCATATCTGGTCCACGATATGGAGGACGCGCTGCGGGCCGGTGTTCTGACCTACGCCGATCTTCCGGAGGAGAGCCGGCGAGCTTTTGGGAAGCCTGGTCGCGAGTGGGTTTCGACGATGATCCACGCGGTCATCGACGAATCACTCGAACGCGGAGAAGTGGCTATGCGGCCCGAAATCCTCGAGGCGATGCACGGTTTCCGCGATTTCATGTTCCGGCGCGTGTACCTTCGTCCCGAGTCTCGCCGGCAAGCGGAAAAAGCAGTGCGGGTACTGCGCGATCTGGTCGATCACTACCTGGAGAATCCTGAGCATATGCCGGAGAGCTACCGGAGGCCGGGAGAGCCTCTGGTCAACCAGGTGCTCGACGTCGTGGCTGGAATGACCGACCGGTATGCGCTACGCGCGCACGACCAGGCTTTTAGGCCGAGCGCCAGCTTCCCCGTCTAGCCCGCTCGGCATCTTGCCGCGATCGTCCGCCATCTCGGGCCGGTACTGGCGACTCGCTCCTCGACATGACGATCAGGACTCCACGTTGGCGGACGTCAGGCGATGGACTACGCCGGCGATCTTGATCTCGTGATTCTCGAACGTGCGGGTGAAGCAGAGGCCCACCTGATCGTCCTTGCGCCACTGGATCGTGGCGTGGACTATGACGAGAGCGGTAGTCGGTTCGGTGGCCAAGGCCATGGGTGTTTCTTCGTCAAGCCGCCAGTCTTCGGGCACCCCCTTGAGACAAGCTCCGCCCAGGGACAGGTTTTCGAGCACGGCAGAGATGGGTTGCTGGTTTCGAATCCTGATATCGACCTTCCTTCCGATCTTGATCCGGGCTTCCTTGCGCCGCGCCAGCTCCGCGCGCGCCACCTCGTTGCTGGAGGCATAACCGATCGCGACCTGGCAGAGCTCTCGAGCAAATTCGTCGTGTGCTTTCGCCAAACGCAGGAGTTCGGTGCCGTCCAGCCGCAGAAGGCCGGTGGTCTCGGTTGCCCGGGCCGAAAGGCATCGGCGGGACCCTTCGAGCACTCCGAGTTCGCCGAAGACGCTGCCACGCGTGATCTGTGCCCGCAGTTGGACGGGCTCGCCAGCGGTGTCGGTGTAGAGCGCCACCTGGCCGAATTCGACGATATAGACGCAGGTCGCCGGGTCACCGGCGCGAAAGATGATCTCCTCCTCGTTGAAGCGCTCTTCGTTCAGAAGCTCCTCTACGAGGCCCCTCCAGCTCTCGGGTAGTCGGCGAAACAGCTCGACCTTCTTCAGCAGCTCGCCGAGGTCTCTGTCGGGAGTCGCGATTGCTTTCTGAGTGTTTGGCGCGTCCAAATGACGGGAATGACGGCTCATGGCTTGCCTCCCTCCTCGACCAGAGTAGAGTCTTCGAAGACGATGGTCTATGGAAATCTAGACAGAGACTAGCAGAAGATCCAGACTTGAGATCTTTATGTGAGTAGGAAGATGGGTAGATCGTGTGCGGGGATTTTCAGACGCGGCTAGGCTAAAGTGGCTGGGTCGGAGGGATTGAAATGAAGGGTTTCTTTTGGATTCTCGCAGCTTCTGCCCTGACGATGGCTTTTGTTCGGCCTGCTTCGGGCCCTTTACCGGAAGGCGAGCGACTCGAGGAGGCGATAGAAGAGACGGTAGAGGAGACGGCTGGGGTCCCACGCTCCGGTCTTAGGGTTTTTGTGGATCCGGAGACCGGCGAATTGGTTGGAGAGCCGACCGAAGAGCAGCTCGAGAGACTGAGAATCGAAACTTCGCGACAGATCCGGGAGCGCCGCAGCTCTTGGGATCTGCGCCAGTTCGGTTTGCGTGGCGGAGGGCAGGGTGTTTTTCTCGACGGCTGGGCGGATCACCAACTCGTGGTCCGGCGAGCCGAAGATGGCAGCCTTCGAACCGTTTGCTCGCAACGGGACATGAACGGGCACACCGGGCACGACGGAAACTGATGCTCTGTGGCAAGACGATCGCCCTGATGCTGGCGGGCCTGCTTTTTGCGGCGGCCGGCGAAGCGGCCACGGTGAAAGTGCGGATGCGTTTTGATCCCCTGGCGCAATCAGGCGCCGACTCAGAAGGACGGGTGCTGCTCTTTGCCCCCAAGCCTCTCCAGCCTGGATCGAGTCACTCCCATTTCGATTCTTCGGTGTTCCCTAACGCCCTAATGGAGCCTTCGATCAGTCGAGATCTGCCGTTTGGTGAAGTTGATCTCACGACGAGCGCGATGCGGGACTATGGTTGGCCGCAGGGGAATCTGGATGCCCGGATCCAGTATTCGGACGCCGCTGGGACAGGTTTCAACGACCCGACCCTCGGCGCCCAGCGAAAGGCGGCGATCGAGGCGGCAGCCGGCTTCTGGGCTGCGATCCTCGGCAGCTCCGTGGCCGTCAATGTCGACGTTTCGTTCGGAGATCAACGCTGTGAAGACGATGGCGCGACACTCGCCGCGGCGGGCCCGGTTTTTGTGTTTTCTGACTTTGGGGCGGGAGATCCGGGCGTATGGCATGCGGGTCCGCTGGCCGAGGCGATCTCGGGAGAGAACCTGAGCCTGGAGGACGATTCGAATCCGGACGCGGCCGATATTCGGGTGACGTTCAACAACCAGATCGACGAGGCCTGTCTGGGGCCCGACACCGGTTACTACTACGGACTCGATGGCAATGCTCCCCCGGGTCAGGCCTCCTTTGTCACGGTGGCGCTTCACGAGATCGGGCACGGTCTCGGGTTTACGGGGTTGGTCAATCTCCAGAACGGTTCACTTTTTCGCGGTCTACCGGATGTCCACTCGACGCTCACCTTCGACACCAAGAAGAAGCTGCACTGGGACGAGATGACCAGGCGTGAGCGGATCGATTCGGCGGTTCGCGCCGGCCAGGTGAGCTTTGACGGAGACCTGACCACTCAGGCGGCGGACTCCTTTGTCCGCGGCAGCTTTGTGGTGCAGGTCAAAAGACCCAAGAGCCTGAGGGGGATCTATCTCGCGGGTGGGGCGAGCTTTGGGCCCGAGCTCAGTGAGAAGGGGCTGAGGGCCAAACTTGCGTTGGTGAACGACGGCAGCGACAAGCCTACCTTTGCCTGCCAACCGATCCTCAACACAAACGCGGTTGCCGGAAAGATCGCGGTCATTGATCGAGGCGACTGTTTCTTTGTCGAAAAGGTCAAGAACGCGCAAGATGCCGGAGCGGTCGGCGTTATCATCATCCACAACGAGCCCGGTCCGCCGCCGGGGCTGGGCGGCAGCGACCCTTCGATCGACATCCCCTCGGTTCGTGTCACCAAGAAGGATGGCAAGAGAATCAAGAAGGAGCTGCGCAAGTAGCGCGTCCGTTCCGAAGTCGTGAGGCGGCTTAGCCGCAGACTCGGTTTCGCCCCGAGTTCTTGGCCTCGTACAGCCTCTTGTCGGCGCGCTGGATGAGGTCGAGCGCCGTCTCGTCGTCGGGGCCGAGTTCGGCGCAGCCGACGCTGACGGCGATCCGGATCTCCTTGCCGACGAATTCGAAGGCGTTGCTCTCGGTTTTCTTGCGCAGGATCTCGGCCAAGTTCAGCGCGCCGTCGAGGTGTGCTTCGGGCAGCAGTAGCGCGAACTCCTCTCCGCCATAACGCGCAAAAACCTCGTCACGACGCACTCGTTTTCCCACCAGTTCGGCGAGTTGGCGGAGCACCGCGTCGCCCGCCAGATGACCGAACTTGTCGTTGCATTCCTTGAAGTGGTCGATGTCCAACATCATCAAGCTGATGGGGCGGTCATGGCGCCTGGAGCGTGTCACTTCGCGCTCGAGCATCTCGAGGAAATAACGCTTGTTGTGGATCTGAGTCAAGCCGTCCAGGATCGAGACCCTGTAGATTTCCTCGTGGTACTGGACCTCGGCGTCGGCCCCGGATAGGTACTTGAGGATCGTGGACCCGATCTGGATGCGATCGTTGTTGGCCAATATCCGTTTCCCGGGAATCGGCTGCTCATTGACGTAGGTGCCGTTGGTCGATCCGTCGTCCACGACGTACCAACCATCGAGCCGCCGTTCGAAGTGCGCGTGTTTCCGCGACACGCTGTCGTCCTGGAGATGGACGTCGGTCTCGGGGTCGCGCCCGAGGTAGACGCGGTGGTTACCCAGCTGAAAGCGCTTTCCCAGCAGCGTCGGTTGGGTCGTATAGATCACCACGACACAGTCATTCTCGGTATGGACGATCTCGAGGGCACGCCGGCTGACGCGGGTCACACGAGTGTCGAGATGTTTCCCCAAACTGCAAATAAGTATATCGAAATGACCTCTATGGCTCGGGTACGGAGATTGCCACCCGTGGTCGCAGACGACTGCAAGGTTCCGGCAGCCGTTTGCGTCTGTAGTGGGTGCGATGCGATGGAAAAGCACGGTTTTACTGGTCGGTCTCTGCTGTGGGGCACTGTCGATCGTTCTCGGGAGCATGTGGTTTGTCCGTAGCGACCGCCTGCGGGATGCCTGGGCGCTGTTCTCGGACTACGAGCCGGTTTGCGAACGTGTGACCGCGCCTGACGCCGCAGAGAAAGAGGCCCCACAGGGCGACGATCGCCCGGCGGGAGCGCTGGCGGCGCGACGCGCCTTGGCGCGGGAAACGCTGGCGGTCGTCGAAGAGCTCGCCGGAGAGGGGCGATCGAGGAAGAACGAGCTTCTGGTAGTGGGTGTGGCCGCCTCGCGAAGAGCCTGCGATCCTGAGATCGGTGACTCGGGTGTCGCGTTGGCCCTCCGACACGAGTTGGCGGATCTCGAAGCCCGTTGTCTACGGGCGGCCGCTCGGGCCGAAGTGCAATGGGCAAAGTCGTGTCTCGGGCGACTCGTGCCGATGACCGACGAGGAGCGCAGCCGAAGAGCCGATCGTTATGGAGAGCGGTTGTCCGCCGCCGTTTCGAGAGAGATGGCGACCTTGTTGGCTCCGGAGTTCTCCCAGCCGCGCACGCCGGAGCTTCGACAGGGCATTCCCCGGGTCACCGCGACGGAACGCCCGGCCCCCCTGCCCTCGTCGTTCTCGGAGACCTCTGCTGGGTCGACTCAGCCGAAAGCAGAATCGGAGCCGCCGGGCAACGCTGAGCCGCCGCGGATCGTCGTTGACTCCTCCAGTGGGGAGACTTGGAGGCAGATCAGAAACCGGCAGGCCCGAGAGCGACGACTTCGCATCATCGCCTGGAAGCCGTTGGCGGATCGCGAGCTCGGGCCGGTAATGGAACTGCGTCGGGCTTTGGGTGAGCACCTCGAGACCGATTCGCTCGCCGGAGGTGCGGACATCTGCGCCCGTCTCGGAGATGCTGCTCGGGCCGCAGATCGCGTCGTCGTGCGCGAGGCGCCCAACCGGCGGGTACGCTCGGCAGTGGAGCGGACGCTAGACGGTTACACGGTGGCGGGCCGAGCTTGTTCCGAGTCGCGCTACGCCATGGCCTTTGTGGCGCTGAGCGACGCCGACGCCTCCTGGCGTCGGGTTGTCGGAGTATCCGGCTCGAGCGGCCGCCCGCTACGCAGGGCCAAGTTGAATGGGTTGATTGGGGGGAGTTGGCCGAAGTCTTCCACTCCCCGCTGATAGCGGTTTCGGCCCTCTGGCCAAGCGATCATCTCGATGGACTACCCTGCGCGCTCGGGCTTCGGTAGGATCGCCATCGAAATGCCTCTCTACGAGTATCTCTGCGCCGATTGCGGCCATCGTTTCGAGTTCCTGCAGTCTCTTGGCGCGGGCACCGAAGGCTTGTCTTGCCCCCGGTGTGGTGAAACGAAGCTCGAGAAACAGCTCTCGACGTTTGCCGGCCAGTCGAGCGGCGGTGTCGGCGGTCGTCACGACAGCGGTCGCACCGGCGGCTGCGGGGCGGGGTCCGGTTTTACCTGAGCGGCCTGAACGTACACGGTGGTTCGCCGTGACTCGGATGGCTCGATTGGCGCGCGCGGCTCCCAAAATTCAGGCCGGCTCGAACAACGCGCACACGGCTCCGGCCGGATCCTCGATCATCGCGTAGCGTCCGTGATCGCCCATGGTGCGGCTTTCGGCGACGATCTTGCCGCCGAGCTCGCCACACCGCTCGAGGCTCGCGTCGAGATCGACCACGTTGATGTAGATCATCCACGCAGGGGGGATCTGGGCGTTCATGCCGCGTGCGTGGCAGATACCGGCCATGGGGCTGTCGCTTTCCGGTGTCCCCATGTTGAAGTCTTCGTATCCACCCACATCGACGCCGGAAGCCTTCCATCCCACCACCGCGCCGTAGAAGTCGCGTACTTCGGTCGCGTTCGGGACGGTGAGGTCGATCCAGCCGATCGACCCAATCTCCGGTTTCAGCTCTTCACTCATGGGATCTCCTTCCGCTGTGCTGCGCGCTCCTCTCCGGAGGGTTTTTGCAAGCCACGCAGCGTAGCATGTGGAGCGTCGGTAGGATGGTGTAATGAGCCGCGTCGACCTCAAGAAAGACTTCGTCGATTTTGCCGATTCGGTCTATCTCAACTGTGCCACTCAGGGCCCCCTGCCGCGTGTCGCCGTAGCCGCCGGACGCCAAGCGCTCGATCTCGAAGCTCGGCCAGAGCAGATCACCGATGAGATGTACTTCAGCGTGCCCGATGGTTACCGGGCGGCCGTCGCTGCTCTGGTCCAAGCCGATTCTCGAGACGTGGCCGTCACGGACTCGACGACCCACGGGATGATGTTGTTGGTCAACGGTCTCGACTGGCGATCCGGAGACGAGGTGCTGCTGCCGGTCGGGGAATTCCCCGCCAACCGGTTCCCCTGGCTTTCGCTCGAGAAGCGAGGAGTGGTGGTCCGAGAAATCGATCTCGCCGGAGGTGAGTTGGGGGCCGTCGAGACTCTTGCCGCAGCGATCACCGAACGGACCCGTGTCGTGTCGCTCGCCTGGGTGAGCTATCGCACCGGTGAGCGTCTCGACGTTGATGCGATCGGCGAGCTTTGCCGCGATCGACGAGTTCTCTACGCCATCGACGCGAGCCAGGGGGTCGGCGGGCTCGAGTTCGACTTGCGGAGGACCCCTTGCGATTTGCTGGCCTGTTCAGGCTATAAATGGATGCTTGGCCCCTACGGGCTGGGGTTCGCCTGGATCTCGCCCGAAATCGGCGAACGGTTGGCGCTCGGCAACATCAACTGGTTCGCCGTCCGGGGAGCCCGTGATTTCAGCCGTCTCAGCGAATGTCGGTTCGAGTTCGAACCTGGCGCACGACGGTTTGACATCAACGAAACCGCCAGCTTTGCAAAGCTCGGGGCCGGGACGGCCTCGGCCCGCTATCTTGCCGGAATCGGTGTCGATCGCGCCGAGGCTCATACAAAAGCGCTCCTCGACAGGGTCCTCGCGGGTCTGCCGCCGCGGTTCCGGGCGCTCCTGCAGCCGGATTCGTCGCCGCGGTCGAACCTTCTCTTTCTGACCGCCGACAGTGAAGAGATGGTTGGCGCAGCGTACCGGCGTTTGGGCGAGCGCGGTGTCTCGGTGGGCTGGCGGGAGGGAGCGATCCGTGTCTCGCCGTTTGTCTACAACGACCAGGAGGATATCGATCGCCTGCTCGAAGGCCTCGCGGGCTAGTCTAGTCGACTCATGCCGCGTGTCTCCAGACGATCCTGGTAGATTCGCTACCGACTCAAGAAACTCGGCGGAGGAACCCGATGACAAAACGACTCATTACGTTGTCGCTGATGGTGCTGATCTTCGGCTCGGGCTGCGTCTCTCGGTCGAACCACCAGACACTCGAGGCTCAGGCCGAGGAATGTCGGCAAGACAAACAAAAGGCACAGGAGGCGGCCGAGTTCTGCGAGCGTCGGTTTGCCAAGGAGATCGAGCGCTGGGACGATATCCAGGCGGTTGTCGAGGAGGCGTTGCCTGCGACCATTCGTGAGTTTGAGACCGAGCGAGCTCGCATTCTCGAACTGATCCCCGTGGGCGTCCAGCAGGAAGTCGACGACTACCTCTCGGGTTTTGGCAAAGCGGTGGCGCGGGGCTTTGACGAGTTGAACGACCAGAACGAAAAGATCCTGGCGGAGTTGTCGGTATACAAACGCAGCCTCGATGAGGTCGGTGTTCGGACGCAGTCGATCGATGAGACGATGACCGCGCAGCTCCAGGACGCCAACAATGCCCGCCGTGAGGCCGAGCGGAAAGTGGCCGCCGGTGCCAAGGGCCTGATCGACCAGATCCAGGAGTTCGAACAGACCTTTATCAGTGACCGCTCTAGCAGCGAGCGGCTGCGGCTCAATCGCAATCAGCGCGAGACGATCACGTTGTTTCACGACCAGCTCGTTCTCGCGCTGGTCGAGCTGAGCGAAACCGATAGCTGACCTACCCCAAAGGGTGTTGCCCCGCCGCGGGTGGGGTGAGAGCTTTTTTGTACGCGGTGTGGCGCCCTGGGAGGGCAAGGCAGTCCCGGGCGTGCCTGCCCGCCGGCGGGTGACGAAAAAAGCGCGGCACCGTAACAGAGGAAGGAGTCAAAGATCGACGGCCGAAGTTCTTGAAGCGGGTTTCAAAAGCCGACGAACTAAGACTTTTCTGGCGAAATCGCAAGCGAGCGTTCGACTCGTGGCGAAAAGGACACAAGAGCCTCCGACCAAGTCTGTCTGGATCGGGTAGCCGCCAAAAACTTCCTCCTCAGAATCGCGGGTTGGGACTTCCCGGCCCGCGATTTTGTCATTGCCTGCAGTCAAGGCATTCAGCCGATTCCGAAGCCAAGTCCGACTTGCCCCGCTTCGAGGCCTTCCTGGCGCGGCAGCCGGCGGAGACCCGCTAGGGGAGTAGGCCCCTCCTTTCCACTGCAACCAAGAGGCTCCTTTCGCCGTAGAGGAGGATATCGAGGGCTTTTCGGGGTCTGACTTGGGTTCCCGTGCGTAGCAGCCACGTGCTGCTAGCCTGCGTTCCGCGAAACCGGCCGGCAACGCTCATGCTTCGTCTGGAGAAAGTCAACAAGTCCTACACCGTGGGACAGAATCGACTCCACGTACTCAAGGGCATCGATCTGGAGATCGACGGTGGTGAGATGGTCTCGATCATGGGCCCCTCGGGCTCGGGAAAATCGACCCTTCTCAATGTCCTGGGGATCCTAGACCGTTACGACGATGGCGAGTACCACCTGGCCGACACTCTTATCAAGGGACTGTCCGAGACACGCGCCGCCTACTACCGCAACCAGCTTCTGGGCTTTGTTTTCCAGTCGTTCAATCTGATCCCATTCAAGACCGCGCTCGAGAATGTCGCCTTGCCGCTCTATTACCAGAAGGTGAGCCGGCGCAAGCGCAACCGGATCGCCATGGAGTACCTCGACAAGGTAAATCTCGTCGACTGGGCCGGTCATCTGCCGGGTGAGCTCTCGGGCGGCCAACAGCAGAGGGTGGCCATCGCCCGTTCACTCATCACTCGGCCCAAGGTGATCCTGGCGGATGAGCCGACCGGGGCTCTGGACAGCCAGACGTCTCTCGAGGTGATCGAGATCTTGCGGGCGGTCAATCGCGAGGGAACGACCGTCGTCTTGGTGACTCACGAGCACGACATTTCCGAGATGACCGACCGGGTGATCCATCTGCTGGACGGCGTCATCGGCCACGAACAGACAAACGGCGGCGGCCCCAAGCCGGCGGTCGCGGGCGACGGGCCGGAGGCCCGAGCCGGTGGAGGCGACTGACCATGTTCGACCTCGACAGGTGGCAGGAGATTCTGGCCACCATCCGGCAGAACAAGCTACGCGCCTTTCTGACCGGTTTCAGCGTCGCGTGGGGGATTCTGATGCTGGTGGTGCTGATGGGCTCGGGAGAAGGTCTCGCCAACGGCATCCAGCATCAGTTTCGCGACGACGCGGTCAACTCGATTTGGGTCCGCAGCGGCCAAACGTCGATACCGCACAAGGGGCTCCAACCGGGTCGCACGGTGCGGTTCACCAACGAGGATCACGAAGTCGTCGCGCGCGACATCGACGGCGTCGAGTACATCACCTCCCGTTTCTACCCCCGCGGCGAGCTTGCGGTGAGCTACAAAGGCGAGACCGGCAGCTACGACATTCGATCGGTGCATCCGGACCACCAATACCTGGAAAACACGCTCGTTAGCAAGGGCCGTTTCTTGAACGATCTAGACATTGCCGAGTACCGCAAGGTCGCAGCGATCGGCGAGCGGGTCAAGGACGGTCTTTTTGGCGACGCGCCGGCTGTCGGCGAGTACATCAACATCAACGGCATCCCGTTCCGGGTGATCGGTCTCTTTCGCGACGAGGGCGGCGAGTCGGAAGAGGAGAAGATCTATCTACCGATCTCGACCGCCCAGAAGGCCTTTGCCGGTGGCAACCGTATCCGCATGTTCATGCTTACCACCGGAGAAGAAGAGCTCGCGAAGACCGAGGCAATGACCGAGGAAATCAAGCAGACGCTCGCGCAGCGGCACAACTACTCACCCGATGACCGGCGAGCGGTTTTCATCAACAACCTCAACGAGTTCTTCCAGCGCTTTGTCAACCTGATGGCAGGGATTCGGATCTTTGTCTGGATCATCGGGATCGGCACCATCCTCGCCGGCGTCGTCGGAGTCTCGAACATCATGATGATCGTGGTCAAGGAGCGGACCAAGGAGATTGGAGTACGCAAAGCGCTGGGGGCGACCCCCGGCTCTATCCTGGGGCTTGTCCTTCAGGAGTCGGTTCTCATCACCGCGGTTGCCGGATATGTGGGTCTGGTGCTCGGGGTAGCGCTGCTCGAAGCGGGCGGTCGGGTTCTCCCCGAGTCGGAGTTCTTTATCAACCCCGGGATCGATTTGCCGCTGGCCCTCGCCGCGACGGCTTTGCTGGTCGTTGCCGGTACCCTCGCCGGTACGGTGCCGGCCTTGCGCGCCGCCCGCGTTCAACCCGTCGAGGCCCTCAAAGATGAGTAGACGAACGGTCGTGAGCGGATTTTCCCTGGGCCTTGGCGACCGTCTTTCCCACCGTCCGGCTTTTGTAGCGGTCGACCTCCGTGTCGACCGTCGGTCCGGTTCGGTCGAGACAGAGCTCGACCGCTACATGGGGGTTGGCGACCGTCATTCCTACCGTCCGGCTCTTGTAGCGGTCGACCTCCGTGTCGACCGTCGGTCCGGTTCGGTCGAGACAGAGCTCGACCGCTACAGGGGGGTTGGCGACCGTCATTCCCACCGTCCGGCTCTTGTAGCGGTCGACCTCCGTGTCGACCGTCCGTCCGGTTCGGTCGAGACAGAGCTCGACCGCTACAGGGGGGTTGGCGACCGTCATTCCCACCGTCCGGCTCTTGTAGCGGTCGATCTCCGTGTCGACCGTCTTTTTCCACCGTCCGGTTCGGTCGAGACAGAGCTCGACCGCTACATGGGCGTTGGCGAGGGCTTCTGAAGTGTTCGACCTCGACAACTGGCACGAGATCTACTCCTCCCTGGCCAAGAACCGGCTGCGCACCGCGCTTACCGCGTTTGGTGTCTTCTGGGGCATCTTTATGCTGATGGTCTTGCTCGGCTCCGGGCGTGGTCTCGAAAACGGCGTCAACTCGGACTTCTCGGGGACCGCCACCAACAGCTTCTACATCTGGACCTGGCGCACCTCGAAGCCCTACCGGGGGCTCCCCAGCGGTCGCCGTTTCGAGCTGTCCAACCGGGACACCGAGGCGATCCGTCACGAGGTCCCGGAGGCGGCGGTCATCGCGCCGCGCAACCAGCTGGGCGGATTTCGTGGTGGCAACAACGTCACCCGCGGCATCAAGGCGGGCGCCTTCAACGTCATGGGCGACTACCCGCAGATTCTGGACATCCAACCGATCCGCATCGTCGACGGGCGTTTCTTGAACGCGCACGACCTCGAAGAGGCGCGCAAAGTGGCGGTCATCGGCTCCCGGGTTCGCGAAGTGCTTTTCACCGACGATGAGGAGCCGATCGGCGACTACATCAAGATCAACGGCGTCTATTTCAAGGTCGTTGGCATCTTCACACCGCGCACCCAGGGCGAGCAGTCGCTGCGCGACGCCGAGACCATCTACGCGCCGTTCACCACTTTCCAGCGGGCCTTCAACTACGGCGATCAGGTCGGCTGGTTCGCCATCACTTCGGCGGCCGAGGTTTCGGCCGAGGCGGTGGAGGAGAAGGTCATCGCGCTTCTCAAAAGGCGCCACAAGATCCATCCCGACGACACCCGCGCCATCGGCCACTGGAACACCGAGGAAGAGTTCCGCAAGGTTCAGGGGCTCTTTGCCGGTATTCGAATGCTCATCTGGATCGTCGGTGTCGGAACACTCGCCGCCGGTGTCATCGGGGTCTCGAACATCATGCTGATCGTGGTCAAGGAGCGCACCAAGGAGATCGGGCTGCGCCGCGCCATCGGCGCCGCCCCCGTCAGTATCGTCGGCCAGATTCTCCTCGAGTCGATCGTGCTGACCGGGCTCGCCGGCTACCTGGGGTTGCTCGGTGGCGTGGCGTTGGTCGAGGGAGTGCGCTTTGGGCTCGAGACCGCCGGTGTCAACGCCCAGATGTTCCAGAACCCCGGGGTGAGTTTCTCGAACGCCACCCAGGCGCTCCTGATTCTGGTTGCCTCGGGGACGCTCGCCGGGCTGATCCCGGCGCGAAGGGCACTCGCCATCAGCCCGGTGGAGGCGCTCCATGCGGTTTGACCGCGTCGCAGCATGTAGCGGCCGACCTCCGTGTCGGCCGAACCGATTTAGGCCGACCCACCCGTTGTGTAGCGGTCGACCTCCGTGTCGGCCGAACCGATTTAGGCCGACCCACCCGTTGTGTAGCGGTCGACCTCCGTGTCGACCGAACCGATTTAGGCCGACCCACCCGTTGTGTAGCGGCCGACCTCCGTGTCGGCCGAACCGATTTGGGCCGACCCACCCCGGTCGAGACAGAGCTCGACCGCTACAAATGGATGGATGCATTGAAGCGGCTGGCGCCCCTGCGGGCCGAGCGATCGCGTTTCCTGCGCCTGACCATTCACAAGGAATCCCCTCATGATCAAGAAAATCCTTCTCTCTCTCCTCGGGCTTGTTCTCCTGGCGAGCTTTGCCGGCACCCTCTACTTCCTATGGGCCAAATCGCAGGAGGACCCGGTTGTCTACGAGACCAACAACCCCTTTGTGGCGTCGATCGTCAAAAAGACCGTCGCCACGGGATCGGTGGTGCCGCGCAAGGAGATCGCCATCAAACCCCAGGTCTCCGGCATCGTTGACAAGGTCTATGTCGAGCCGGGGCAGGTCGTCACAGAAGGCGATCTCGTCGCCAAGGTCACCATCATCCCCAACATGGCGAGCTTGTCGGCGGCCGAGAACCGACTCAACCGGTCGCGGATCAGCCTCGAGAACGCCCAGACCGAGTACAACCGGAACCGCCAGCTGTTCCAGGAGGGTGTCGTCTCCGAGGCGAGCTTCAAGGTCTGGGAGATCGAGCTCAAAAACGCCAAGGAAGAGGTCGCGGCCGCCGAGGACAACCTGGCCGTCATCCGCGAAGGCGCGCGCAAGAAATCTGCCTACTCGACCAACACCCTGGTGAAAGCGACGTCTTCCGGGATGGTCCTCGAGGTGCCGGTCGAAGAAGGCGACTCGGTCATCGAGGCCAACACCTTTAACGACGGCACCACCATCGCCGCGATCGCCGATATGGACGAGATGATCTTCGAGGGTAAGGTCGACGAGAGCGAGGTCGGGAACCTCCAGGAAGGGATGGAGCTGTTGCTCACTGTCGGTGCGGTCGAGAAAGAGCAGTTTCGCGCCACTCTCGAGTACATCGCGCCCAAGGGCGTCGAAGAGGAAGGCGCCATCCAGTTCGAGATCCGCGCCGCGATGGATCTCAAAGAGAACGTCTTTATCCGCGCCAACTACTCGGCCAATGCCGACATCGTGCTCGACAAGAGAGAAGACGTTCTGGCGATCCAGGAGAGCTGGCTCCAGTTCGACGACGACGGCACCTTTGTCGAGGTCGAGACCGGCGACCAGGACTTCGAGGCGCGGCGGGTCGAGACCGGCCTTTCCGACGGCATCGTCATCGAAGTCCTCGACGGGTTGACTGAGGAAGACCGGATCAAAGACCTGGCGAGCGCCTGATCCGGGACGGGGGACACCATTCCATGGTGTCCCCCTCTCGGCGCCGCCACCGGCCGGATTTGGTGCCTGTCCCCCTTTTCCGCTTACAATCCCTGTCCTGGGAGCGCTCGGGGGCTGGTGCCTCCTGCGGTCTTCAAAACCGTTGTCCCGCGCGGGTTCCCGCGTGGGGGGTGGGTTCGATTCCCATGCGCTTCCGCCATCTCCTCACGCTTTGCGCTTGTCGAGTGGCGCAAGCGCATGGTCCTCGGACGTCGCACCCTCGCCTTCGGCTCGGTTGCTCGGTAGCGATTCCCATTCAGAGAGCGCAATCACATGGGAGCCCGGACGTCGCACCCTCGCCTTCGGCTCGGTTGCTCGGTAGCGATTCCCATGCGCTTCCGCCGGTTGTTCTTGCTGGCCCCAGTTGGTGCAGCGTTCACTTGGCCTCGAGGTTCAATGGTCTTGCGCCTAACCTCTCCTAGCGAGAAGGCCAGCAGCGGAGCGGGAGCGGCGATAGGTTCTTCACGAACCCCAGCTTTCAAGGTAGTCTCCACGATTGGCACCAGCCAACTTCCGAGTCCTCAGTACGACTGTTTACGGAGTGTCGATGGATCCGACGGACCAACTAATAGTTCTCACCGAGGTTGGTGTAGCCCTTGCCGGGTTTGCGGGTGTCGTCGCCTCCTTTCGATTCAAGGCCGGCGCCAGGGTGTCTCGCGGCAACGTCCTCGGACTCTCCATGATGATCACGATCGGGCTGATCGTTGCATTCTTTTCGCTTCTTCCGTTGGCGTTGTTGAACTTCGGGCTTGAGCGGCAACTGGTTTGGGGGATTTGCAGCGGGCTTCACGGCTTGAACTACACCGCCTTTGGTATGGACACTCAGAGAAGGCTGAGAAAAGTGCAGGTGAGAAAACGATCTAGTCTGTGGATGCTCAAGGTTCTCATTCCGATTGGCGGCTATGGCGTGGCGGTGGCCCTTTATCTCAACGCGATGGGTGTAGTGTTTCACCGGGAATTTGGCGTGTATTTCATTGCCCTCGTCGTTCCTCTGATTTTGAGCGGCTACATGTTTGTTCGTTTGGTGGTTCATCCTCTTTGGAAAGCGGTTCGCGAGCGTGAGAGCCTCGGGAAGAAAGAGCGGGAAGATAGAGGGACAGGCACCTAGTTAGGTTCGAAGTTGCGGGTGCTGGCCCGCTCTTTCCGCGGTGCACTCCTGGTGCAGTAGAAGGCAACTCCAGACCGCTCTGCTCAACAACCCACAACAGAGCAGCACCTCCCAACTGCCTGCTCGGTCTGTGGTTACCAGTTGCCGACTGTTGCCGTCAGTTGATCCCGGCAATCTTCAAAACCGTTGTCCCGCGCGGGTTCCCGCGTGGGGGGTGGGTTCGATTCCCATGCGGTTCCGCCAATTCTTCACAGACCCAGAGTCGAAGGAGATCCTCAAGCTGGCTAGCTGCCCGATACGCTCGGTTCGCTAGAATCCAGGTAGCATGACGAGGAGGAGATAGCTCTCCGAACAGGCGGGTCCGATGATTGGGACAACCGTCTCCCACTACAAGATCCTCGAAAAGCTCGGAGGGGGCGGCATGGGGGTCGTTTACCAGGCCGAGGACCTGGTCCTGGGCCGGAAGGTGGCACTCAAGTTCCTGCCCGACGCGTTGGCCGAAGACGCCGAGGCCCTGGAGCGGTTCCAGCGCGAGGCCCGAGCGGCCTCGGCCTTGAATCATCCCCACATTTGCACGATCTACGAGCTGGGCGAGGAAGACGATCGCCCGTTCATCGTGATGGAGCTGATGGGCGGCGAGACTTTGAAATACCGCATTAGCGGACAGCCGATGCCGGCCGAGCAGATCCTGCGGATCGGCGCGCAAGTTGCGGACGCTCTCGAAGCAGCTCATGGGGCCGGAATCGTCCATCGGGACTTGAAGCCGGCGAATCTCTTTGTAACCGAGCGCGGCGACGCCAAGGTGCTCGACTTTGGGCTCGCCAAGGTAACCGAAGAACAGGCTCGCAAGCTGTCGAGCGGTGCCGAGGCGGCAGAGGCCGAGACCGAGCTCGCCCCGGAGCAATTGACGACCCCCGGCACCGCGATGGGAACGGTTGCCTACATGTCGCCCGAGCAGGTGCGCGGCGAGGAGCTCGACGAGCGCACCGACCTCTTCTCTCTCGGTGTGGTGCTCTACGAGATGGCGACGGGTAGGCAGCCGTTCGCAGGCAAGACGGCCGGGGCGATCTTCGATCTGATCCTCAACCGGGCGCCGACGGCCCCGGTGCGCATCAACCCGGATCTACCCGACGAGCTCGAGCGCATTCTCAACAAGGCGCTCGAGAAAGACAAGACACTGCGCTACCAATCGGCCCGGGACCTCAAGACCGACCTCAACAGGCTTGAGCGAGACACAATGTCGGCTCAGCTCTCCGTCGCTCAATCACCAGCTGCGCCATCCCGTCGCGGGTACTGGATGGGACTCGGGGCGGTAGCCTTGGCGGCGGTTGTCGCGCTCACAGTGTGGTTCGGCAAGCGCACGGACTCCTCGCGTGAGCCCACCGCTCATTCTCAGGAGGTGGCTCGGGAACCGGCGAGCTCGGCGGCGCCCGCGACAGCCGGTCCTTCGATCGCGGTCCTGCCCTTTGTCGACTTGAGCCCGGAGAAGGACCAGGAGTACTTCACCGACGGCCTCTCGGAGGAGCTCTTGAACACCTTGGCTAAGATCCATGATCTCAAGGTGGTCGGCCGCAGCTCTTCGTTCCAGTTCAAGGGCCAGACCAACGATCTCAGGGTGATCGGTGAGAAGCTGAACGTGTCGACCATCCTCGAAGGGAGCGTTCGCAAGGCGGGCGGGCAGATACGGATCACCGCCCAGCTGATCAACGTTGCCGACGGCTTCCACCTTTGGTCGCAAACCTATGACCGCACGCTCGAGGACATCTTTGTGGTCCAAGATGACATCGCCGCCTCGGTGGCCGGCGCGCTCCGGGTTACGTTGCTCGCCCGACCGGCGGGCGCGGCAACACCAGGTGGCAGAAACGCCGAAGCCTACAACCTCTTCCTTCAAGGGCAGCACTTTCGGAACCAGGGCAACCTGAGGAAGGCTATTGAGTACCTGGAAGAGTCGCTGGCGCTCGAGCCGCGCAACGCCCCGGCCTGGGCCGAGCTGGCGCACGTGAGGACTAACCAGGCCGCTGGTTCGATGGAGAAGGGATACGTGTACCTGCCACCGGATGAGGGGTATCGGCTGGCCCGGGAAGAGGTGAACAAAGCCCTGGAGCTGGACGAGAATCTCGCCCGTGGCTGGTACGTGCTGGGGAGAATCAAGAGATTGTATGACTGGGATTGGGCCGGGGCCGAACAGGCGTACGAAAGAGCCCGAGCGCTGGCTCCCGGCACGGACATCGGTCTCGCCGGCGCCGTGCCCATGGCCGAGATACTCGGCCGTTTTGATGAAGCCCTGGCCTTGGCCCGGCGGCGAGTGGAACTGAGTCCACTCAACGATGGGCTATACCGCAGCCTCGGGTGGGTATTGTTCAGGGCGGGTCGGCTGGATGAGGCGGAAGCGGCTTACCGGAAAGCACTGGAACTACGGCCGGACCGCAAGGAGTCGGCGCACCAACGCCTGGCTTGTATCGAGCTCCTGCGATCGCGCCCGGAGGCGGCCCTGGCGCACATCGAGCAAGTGACCCATCCGTTTTATCGGCAACGCGGCTTGGCGTGGATCTATGACGCATGGGGCCGCCGCGAGGAGGCGGATGCTCTGCTCGAGAAGTTGAGCCGGAGCCACGGCGACCGTGCGGCCGTTCAGCTCGCCGAGAACTATGCGTACCGGGGCGATTCCGATGCGGCTTTCGAGTGGCTGGAACGGGCCTACGCGCAACGCGACTCCGGACTGACCTTGTTGAAGGGAAACCCGTTTCTGGCCAGTCTGCACGACGACCCCCGCTGGCCGCTGCTTCTCGAGAAGATGGGCCTGCCGGAGTGAGGAGGAGCCGGCACGCCCACCTAGACTGGTGGTGCAGTAGACGCCAAATCCTGACCGTTGCGGTCAACAGCGCGCAACAGAACAGCCTCGTCCAAGTATCTGCGGTCTCTGTGGTTACGAGTTGACGACAGTTGTGGTTTGTGGGATTGCCCTAATCTTCAAAGCCGTTGTCCCGCGCGGGTTCCCGCGTGGGGGGTGGGTTCGATTCCCATGCGCTTCCGCCATTTGCTGCGGCCGAGCAAACCTAGCCCAGTACAATGAGCGGTCTTCGCAAGTGTTGCCGCCAGACTCGACGGCTTGAGTCGCGCGACTTGACGCTCGAACGATGATTGGTACTACCCTCTCCCATTACCGCATCACTGCCGCGATTGGAGCCGGCGGGATGGGCGAGGTCTACCGCGCCACGGACACGAAGCTCGGCCGTGAGGTGGCGCTCAAGGTGCTACCGGCCGAGATGGCTTCAAGCCCGGAGCGGCTCGAGCGCTTCCAGCGTGAGGCGAAGGCGCTCGCCGCTCTCGACCACCCGGGCATCGTCGGCGTGTACTCCGTCGAAGAATCTGGCGGCGTCCATTTCCTGACAATGCAGCTCGTCGAGGGTCATTCGCTGGACAAGCTGATTCCCGAGAGTGGGCTCCCGGTCGAGCAGATCCTCGAGATCGCCACCGCACTCGCCGAAGCTCTCGCAACCGCGCACGAGAAGGGCATCGTTCACCGTGACTTGAAACCCTCCAACGTCATGGTCACGAAGGACCGGCGCGTGAAGATCCTCGACTTCGGCCTCGCGCGGATGAGTGAGGCGCACGCGGAGGTGCCAGGTGCCTCGGAGCTATCGACCCAGCTGCTCACGCAAGAGGGCATCGTGATGGGGACGGTGCCGTACATGTCGCCGGAGCAGATCCTGGGTCGTGCGATGGACCACCAGACCGACATCTTCTCCCTGGGCGTCATCCTCTACGAGATGGCGACCGGTTCGCGGCCCTTCGAGGGGGACTCATCGGCCGAGCTCGCCGCCGCGATCCTGCGGGATACCCCGCCGCCGCCTCGAGACCTGCGAAGTGCCCTGCCGAGCGGGTTGGCCCAGGTGATCGACCGCTGCCTGCAGAAGGAGGCCGCGGACCGTTTTCCGTTGGCACAGGAGGTACGCGAGGGAGGACCGAGGAGGCTCGCGCCATCCTCGACCGGATGACCGCGATGGCGACCGAACAAACCGTCTCTCCATATCATCTGGCCTACATCTACACCGGGCTCGGTGAGCACGACCAGGCCGTCGAGTGCCTGGAGCGTGCCTATCGCGAGAGTGTCGGCGGAATGTACGGCGTGGGCGGCTCGTTTCTTTTCGAGCCCCTGCACGGCCATCCAGGTTTTTGCTCGCTCTTGCGGCGGATGCATCTCGCTGAACCGGCGGCCGGTCCGTAGAGCGAGCCAATGCCCTGGTACCTCGCGGTCCCGCGCCATTCGCTCTGCGAATGGCGGATTCGCATGGAAAATTGGCGCTCGTAGCGCCTACATCTACGTCCGCTGCCGGGTCGGCATCACCGCTGGTCCCGCCTATCGAGGATCTCTTTCCATATCGACTCGAGACGCAGAATGTCGGCCCACTTGGCAATGTAGTCCTTGTCGATATTGCCCCCTTGAACCGCGAGGACGCCGAGGATGTCGCGAACGTGTCTGTCGGAACCCCCTTGGCGGTAGTACTCGAGTTTCATCAAGATGACGTCCTC
>JAOTZA010000206.1 GCA_029861655.1 Acidobacteriota bacterium
TACTCCATCCTCGACATTCGCGATGCCAACGTCCAGGAAGTCGTCTATAAGCACCTGGGCGGCGAGACCCTCCAGTTTGCGGGCAACACCTACCAAACCGTGATGGTAAACGAAACCCACACCAAGACCGGTGTGAGGCGCCACACCTGGATTGACTGGGAGAGCGGTCGGGTCGTCCAGGGCAACTTGCCAAACGACAGGAGGTTCTACCTTACTGGGCCCGGCGTCGTGCGGCAGATCCAGATGGCCAACGTCAACGACGACCTCCTCTCCAAGGTCGGCGTTCTGATCGCTGACTTCCAGAGCATTCGCTACATGAAGGTGCGCGCGGTTTTCCACCCGACCGGGTTGCGGCCTACGCCCGAGAGCTTGAACATTTCCGGCCAGACCTTCACGGGCACCGTGGAGGGAAACCGCATCGAGGGCATCTTCGAGATTCGACATCCCCGCTACGACGGCGCCGGCGCGCCCCCCTTTCCGCCCGACTTCGGAGAAGACGAGTCGCTTGGCGAATACCTCGAGCCCTCGCTCCTCACCGAGTCCGACGACCCGGTGCTCGTCGAGAAGGCTCGTGAGCTGACCAGAGGGGCTCGGGACTCCTGGGACGCTGCCCGCCGGGTGAGCACCTGGGTCGCCCACAACATCGACGCCGCCATCCCCGGTGGTGGCACCGCGCGCCGAACCTACGACCTTCGCGCCGGCGAGTGCGGCGGGCACTCGGCCCTGGTCGCGGCGATGTGTCGCGCCGTCGGCATCCCCGCACGATTGGCCTTTGGCTGCCAGTACATCCCGAATTTCGGCGGCGCTTTTGGCCAGCATGCCTGGAACGAGGTTTACATGGGAGAGCTGGTCGGTTGGGTCCCTCTGGACTCAACCGCCGAGGAGCCAGACTACGTTGACTCCGGGCACATTCGGATCGGTGATCTGCAATCGACCGCTAGCGCACTCAACCCGGTCGAGATGGAGGTTCTGGAATATGCGCTCGCGGGTGGAGAGGTGATCGTGCCGACGCTCGGAACCGAGATCGCAACACCCGGGCCGGGGAGTAAGAGGTATGAGGCCTACCTCGGCAGATACTCGAGGCCGAGCGGTACGTTGGACATCACCGTGGAGAACGACCGACTGGTCGTCGACTTCGACGGTCGGGTGGCACTGGCGCTCGGGGAGCCAGACCACGACGGTGTCTGGTCGTGCAGGAGCTCTTCCCGTGTGTCCGTCACGTTCGATCGTGGCGAAGACGGGCGCGTGACGACCATGGCGCTCCACGAGAGAACCCGGATGCGCAAAACCGGTGAACCCGACAAGGCCGACCCAAAAGCTCCCGAGGAATTCCGGAGCCACTTGGGTACCTATTATCTAGCGGCTGGCGACGCCGAGTACGTCGTGGCCTGGCGTCACGGAAGCCTGGCGATCCACGACCCCAACGCCGGCAGGTTTGTGAGGCTGAATGAAGACCCCGACACTCAGGGCACCTGGATCTCGCAAGCCAGTGGGAACCGGGTCACCTTCCAGAACGGCCCAAACGGCAACGTCGAGCAGCTGACGCTCGACTCCACGCAATCCTTCAAGCGGCTGTAAGACGCGCGTTCACTAGTCACCGGAAGAGGTCTGCGCGATTCTGGTCGAGCGAATCGACAAGCACCAGAAAAGCGTGGGGATCGCAGTCGGATCGCTACCGACTCACCTCGTCAGCTCGTCAGCTCGTCAAGAGAGCATTGAAACACCACTAGAGTGATCTTGCGGCCCTTGATGACCTGGGCGGTCGTTACGATTCGGGCGGAGACCTCGCCGGACTCGAATCCGGCCGAGAAGATCGCTGCCGTTACGGCCGGCGGTAGCTCGATTCTCTCGAAGTTGGCGCCGCTCTCTTTCGTCTTGAACACGCCTGATGCCACATCGAGCGTCTCGAACTGCGCTGAGGCACGGTCGAGCAGAAAGACCCGGGTCTCCCACTCCGCCCGGACCCTGGCGACACTCTCTACCTCGCCGCCGTCAGGATTCGTTCGATTGGCAACAAGCCCACAAAAATAAGAGAGCTCTTGACTCTGGTCGATATCCCTGGGGATTTGTATTGCAGCTCTCAATGGGTCGGCCTTCGTGGCTTTTTTGGGTTTTCGGCTTTCGAACAAGCTGTCGACCAGGATCAGCCGATTGTCGACCGCCGGCAGATCAACCGGTAGCAATGCGAAGAAAAGAGTCCCGGCTACCCACGCAATGCCGGCGGCGACCGACCGTGTGCGCTTCTCCTTGTCTTTCAATCTCGACCTGGACAAAACTCTATTCCCTTAACGATTCGGTTCGTGGAGGATGCACTGAAACTTCGTGAATCCCACTTTTCGTCCTTTGACAAACCGTACTCCGACCGCTACTTGCACCGTGAGATCGCCCCTTTCGAAAGCTTCGGTAGATGTCCCAGCTACCGTAGCCGGTATCTCGACCGGGACGACCGCCTTTCCGACATCGTCGGTCTCGACCGCAACCGCAAAAAGGTCTGTTTCTTCGAGCGCTCCGGTCCGGTGATCCAGAATACTGACGGTCGACTCGGCCTGCGCTTTCACTCCCTTGGCAGGTCGGCCGCCGATATCGCTCTTGGTCAGATTGAGAAAACAATCGTAGCGAAGGCTCTCGCTTCGACCGATGTCGTTCGGGACATCCAAGACAGCCGTCAACGGCACAGCCTTCCTTGCCTTGATCGGCCTGTCGTAATCCACCTGCGTGATGATGGCGTGAACTCTGTCGGCGCCCCGAGCCGGCATCGCCCCGAGCAGGATGAGAAGTTGGGCCAAGCCAACGCTGAAGGCTGTGGCCTGAAACAAGTGTCTCAATGGCCGCTCAACCGCCACGTGTCTCCTGACCCTGGTTGCAGCTCACCTCGTCGGTTCCAGTTCTCGGACAAATCGATTATAGCGACGGCGTTCTTCTCGCTCTAGATCGCTTCAACCCAAACCGAGGCCCGGCACGGACTTGCTTACGATCCAGGGTATTGTTGGAGGCAAACGATGACAAAGCCCTCCGTAGCGATCTTGCCATTTGTCGATCAGAGCGCCGAAGGGGACCAGCAGTATTTTTGTGACGGCCTGGCCGCGGAACTGATCGCTGCGCTGTCTCGCGTCGAGGACCTGCGCGTCGCCCCACGCAGCTCTTCCTTCCGCTTTCGGACCGCCGACGACACCCAGGAGGTTGGTCGGCAGCTCAGCGTAGCCGCAGTGCTCGAAGGCAACGTCGCCAAGACCGACGAACGACTCCGCATTGGAACCAGACTCATCCGTACAGAAGATAGTGCGGAGCTCTGGTCCCGTACTTTCGATCGTCCTCTGGAGGATGTCTTCGCAGTTCAGCGCGAGATCGCCGAGCGTATTGCCCACAAGCTCGAGTTTGCCCTCGACGAGAAGCACTGGCGGGCTCTGGAGCAAGCGCCGACCTCGAACATACGGGCCTACGAGTACTACCTCGAGGGGCGCGAGCGACTCTTCGAGTTCCGCCGCCGGGGCGTGGAAGCCGCGCTCACGCTCTTCAACAAGGCTCTGGCGCTGGACTCCGACTACGCGCGGGCTCTCGCCGGCGTCGCCGAGTGCTGCTGTTTTCTCATCATCATCTACGGTGCCAGCGAGGCGAGTCTTCTCGAGCAAGCCGAGCAGGCAAGTCGCCGTTCACTCGAGCTCGCCCCGGATTTAGCCGAGGCCCACGTAGCACGTGGCCTCGTGCTTTCGCTGCAGCAGCAGTACGGAGCTTCCCAGGAAGCCTTCGAGAGCGCTATTGCACTCAACCCGAAACTGTTCGAGGCCCACTTCTTCTACGCCCGTAACAGCTTCGTCAAGGGTGATCTCGAGACCGCCGCGAAGTTATTCAAACACGCCTCGAATATTGATCCCGACGACTACCAGGCGCCTCTGCTGCTGGGGCAGATCTTTGACGGCCTCGAGCGCCCTCAGGAGGCCGTGGCGGTTCGGCGCCGAGGTGTCCAGGCGGCCGAGCGCCGCCTACATCACCATCCTGGGGAGACCCGGGCGCTCTACATGGCGGCCAACGCCCTCGTTTGTTTGGGTCAGTCGGACAAAGGACTCCGTTGGGCCGATCGGGCCCTGGCACTCGAGCCCGATGAGCCGATGGTCCTCTACAACTTGGCCTGCATCTACTCGCTGGCCGGGAAACTCGACCGAGCGCTGGAATTCCTCGAGAAAGCCGTCGCCGGTGGCGAGGCCTACGTCGACTGGCTCCGGCAGGACAGCAACCTCGACCCCCTTCGTGAGCACCCCCGCTTCCAGGCCTTGCTCGAGCGGCAGCGGGAGTGACGCCAGGGAAATGCAGAGGGGGGGATGAACCTGCCGGGCAAGCGACTCGAGGACTGAGCGGGTATGGACCGACCGGACTTCAAATGGCCGATAGCAGCTGCACAGCTGATTGCGGCCCCCGCAGAAGAAGTCTGGAGGGTCATTTCAACGCCCGGGAATCTCGAGTCCTGCCATCCCTTCTGTGCAAAGAACCCCGTCCGCGAGTGGCCTGGCAGAGAATCCCGCGACGAGGTGCACTACCTGAGCGGCTGGGTCTTCGAACGCCGCTTCTGTCGATGGCTCGAGGGCGTCGGTTATGACCTCGAGATCGGAAGGCCAAGCGGCAGAACGTCCTTCGTGTCGTGGCGAATATTACCCGTCGATGCACAAAGCTGCCGGCTCAGAATCGCTGTCTACCCGTTTGTCCTGCAGGATGTGCCGGTGGTGATCCGGTGGCTACCGCATATGTTGTACCTCCGCCCCATGCTGAGAAGGTACCTCTCGTCAGTCGTCAAGGGGTTTGAGTGGTTCGTGACACGCGGTGAGGCCGTACCCCGAGACCACTTCGGTCGCCACCCTTGGTTCTCGGGTCGGAAAGGGACGGGGCGAGGCTGAGCTGACGCCGGCGCCCGCCCGGGCTCGAGCAGCTCATCGACTCGAACCAGGGACCGAGGGATGTCGTCGAGCAGGTCGTAAGTCTGTCAGGTTTCAAGGACCCCCCATGTAGCGGCCGACCTTCGTGTCGGCCGGGTTGGGACGATCGAATCGCGGCGGGAACACTAGCCGTGGGTAGCTCACGGTTCCGATCCCTCGCTCGTGCTCGAGCTTGCTCCCAATCGACCGATACGCCTCCACGGCCCAGAATAGGTCGAGGGATTCTCCGTTCCAGGTCGGCGTCGCGGTCGAGGCGTTGATCTCGACGCCCTGCCGCCGATCCTCCTGGTGCAGCGCCTCGACCGGCCGGCCTGGCAGTTTCGGTGGTGTCGGCGCCTCTTCGATCTTCCGTCCCGTCGGTGTGAAGAAGTCGGCCGAGCCGTCGCGGTGCAGGAGCACCCGGTAGCCCTCTTCGTGGACGGCGCGGTGGTGGCGACGGCAGAGGAGTAGGAGGTTGCCGAGACGGGTGGCGCCGCCGTCGGCCCAGTGCTCGACGTGGTGGGCATCGCAGATCTTCACCCCGCAGCCGGGAAAGCGGCAGCCGCTGTCGCGAAAGGCCAGGGCGCGGCGGATGGCGGGCGGAACGGTGCGAGTCTTGCGCCCCACGTCGAGGGTGCGGCCGTCTCGGTGATCGCCGATGTGGCGCATGACGACTTTGGAGGCGTCGCAAGCGAGACGGCGGGACGTTTCCGCGGAAACGTTTGTGCCGCCCTCGAGAACCGCGTGACCGATCTCGGAACCCTCGATCAGGGCTTCGGTGTCGACGTGGACGACGACCTGGTGATGGTCCCCGCCGGTGGTCGCCTCGGCCTGGTCGAGCCCCTTGCCGAGAGCCGACTCGGCGACGAGCGCCAGGGCATCGGCGCGGCACTGGCCGTAGTCGGTATTTGATTCAAAGGGCTTTGCGGAGTCAGAGGGCTTCGCGGAGTCGGAGGGCTCCACCGACTGTAGGCGCTCGGGTTCTGCATCCAGACACCGCGACCGGTAGATCTTCTCCTGCGCCGCGTCGAGCGCTTTGAGAAGCATCCCACCGGC
>JAOTZA010000207.1 GCA_029861655.1 Acidobacteriota bacterium
TGGAGCTTGAGCACGTGGTTACGGGCCGCGACCTCCACCAGGATCGAGAGGTTTCGTCCGAGAGCCACCGGCATCTTGATATACGGGCACGGTGTGTCAAGCACCGGGTAGACGGTCTCGTCGAGCCCGAGACGGTCGTAGGCTCTTGTCTCGTCCCACGATTCGAGCTCGACCACGAGATCGATCGACTTTCGCTCACGGACCGCCGCCAAGCCGAAAAGATCGTGAACATTGATAATCCCGAGGCCTCTCAACTCCATGTGATACCGCAACGGACTCTCCACTGAACCGATCAGATCACCATTGGGGTACTTCTTGACCATGACGCGATCGTCCGCCACCAAGCTGTGGCCGCGCGTGATGAGATCGAGCGCGCATTCGCTCTTGCCGACGCCACTTTCACCAATCATCAGCACACCGATCCCGTAGATGTCGAGCAGCACTCCGTGGAGAAAGGTAGACGGAACGAGATGCTCCTCCAAGAAATAGCTGATCTCCTTGATGACAGTGGACGAGAGCGACGAGGTACCGAGTAGGGGAATTCCTCTCTGGGCGCATAGATCCAGAAGACCCGCCGGCATCTGGAGACCCTTGGTGATGACCGCCACGGGAACCGGCAGCTTGGTGATTCGCTCGAAGCGCTCTTGACGTATCCCCTCATCCAGGGTCGCTATAAAACGAATCTCGCTCTCGCCGATGATCTGCACCCGGCCCGGTTTGATGTAGTCGTAGTAGCCCGCGAAGGCGAGGCCCGGTTTCTGGACCCTTGGGTTGATGATTCTGTTATCCAATCGGTCTTCGCAGCAGAGAACTTCGAGTCGCAATGCTCGCAACGAGTCCTCCAACAACTCGGAGACGCGGACAAAAGTCTCGGCGTCAGCCAACCGAGTCGCCTTGCAGCAGCTGAAAGAGGAGATCGGGGTCCCCGGCCGAGAACAGCCTGTCGCACGGACACTCCTTCTTGACCCATCGCGAAATGGCCGCGAGTGACTGCAAATGAGCCGCCGGCGCCTCCTCGGGCGAAAGAAGCAGAAAGAAGAGCTTCACCAGTTCGCCCTCGGCGCCGCCGAAGTCGATCCCTTCAGGACAGACTCCAACCGCGACGACGACATGTTCGAGACCCGCGAGTTTGCAGTGCGGAATCGCCACTCCCCCACCGGTTGCCGTGGACCCCAGCTCCTCCCGCTCTCGTAGCTTCTCGCAGAGCGCCTCGGCGTCTCCGACCATCCCGGTCTCAGCCACCAGGTCCGCCAACTCACGAAGGACCGCCCAACGGTCGGTCGCAGCCAGATTCGGGAAGATCAGCCCCGGACGGACGAGGTTGCGCAACTCCACCGGCTGTGCGGCCGGCGCCGCTTTGCCGCTCATCCCCGGACCCCGGGCTTCGTCACCGCACGCTTTCCCAAGTAACGATCTTTCCGTCTCTTTCGCAGTCCGGGTGTCCTCTAAAACTCGGGAGCGATGAGTCCGTAGTTGTTGTCCTCGCGACGATACAAAACGCTGACCTGTTCGCTCGCCGAGTCGCGAAAGACGATGAATTCATTCTTGGAGCCCTCCAATTCCAAGGCGGCTTCCTCGAGGCTCATGGGCTTGATCGGCAACTCACTCGACTTTACGACTTTGGGGCCCTCTGTCCCTCCCACGCTGCTGCGATCTACCACGCTCACCGGCCAGCTATTCGCCCCATTCCTTCGATCGGCCCGCCGTCGCTTGTCCTTGTGCTTCTCGCGCGAACGCCGGGCCTGCTTCTCGATCTTATCGACGGCGAGGTTGATAGCGTCGAGCATGTTGTCGGTTTGCTCGGTCGCTTGCAGCACGCCATGACGGTGTGCCACATGGACATCTGCGATCTTCCGGTGTTTTTCCGCCTCGAGTGTCACACGCGCTTCGACCGGTTCGTTGACAAACTTGGAGACCTTGCTCAGCTTATCGGTCGCGTACTCGCGTACCCGGTCATTGGCCTTGAAGTTACGCGTCGAGATCTCGATGTTCATCTCACCCTCCTGAAGGAAAACGTTCTGGTCAGTCTGCTGCTAGAAAATCTGCTTACGATGGGTCGAAGACGGAATCATCAACTCGTCTCTGTATTTTGCAACCGTCCGACGGGCGATGTTGATTCCCTCGCGCTTGAGGATTCTGGTCAATTCGCTGTCGGAAAGCGGTCTCTTGGCATCTTCTTCACCGACCAGGTGCTCGATTTTTCGTTTCACCGTCAGTGAAGAGATATCCGCTCCGTACTCGCGCTCGATGCCACTGTGGAAAAAGAACTTCAGTGGGAAGAGACCGCGCGGGGTGTGGATGTACTTGTTCGATACGACCCGGCTGACGGTCGATTCGTGCATTCCGATGTCTTCGGCAACATCGCGTAGCACCATTGGTCGTAGTCGATCGATCCCGTAGTCGAGAAAATCTCGTTGTTGGCGAACGATCGATTCGGCGACTTTGTAGATCGTGCGCTGCCTTTGATCGAGGCTCTTGATTAGCCACACCGCCGATCGCAACTTCTCCTTGATGAAGTTCTTCGCCTCGGCCTGCCCCCCGGCCGCCTTGATCGCCGACAACATGCGGCGATAGGCCTTGCTGATCCGCAGCTTGGGCAGACCGTCGTCATTGAGCTGGATGACATAGTCGGAACCGACCTTGAGCACGTGAACGTCGGGTTCGACATAGAGTGTGCGGTCGGCGTTGAACTGCCGTCCGGGACGTGTCTCGAGTGCTCGGATGGCTGCCACGACGGGTTCGAGATCCGCCAAATCAATCTCCAACCGCTTGGCGATGGCCGGAAGCTGGCGGTGCAGAAACGGGTCCCAGTGGTCCTCGATCACTCGCCTCACCAGCGAGTCCTCGGGCTCGCCACGGAAATCGATCTGCTTGAGCAGGCACTCGCGGAGGTTGTGACAGGCGATGCCCGGTGGATCGAAGCCCTGCACGCGAGCGAGGGCCTGGTCGACTTCCTCGCGGGTGTACGGATGGCCGTTGTGATCCCCGGCGCCGAGGGCGCAGATCTCCTCCTCGGTTGCCACCAAAAACCCGTCCGGATTCAAGTTGCCGACGATGAGTTCTGCGATCTCGCGCTCGCGTGGATCCACCTCGGTCATGTGAAGCTGCCAGAGCAGATGGTCGTACAGGTCCGGCTCGCGGCTCAGCGTGTTCTCGAGCGGTGGAGCTTCACGAGTCTCGACCCGCGGAGAGGTCGGCATGTTGTCCATGAAATCGTTGAAGTAGGCCTCGAAGTCGATCTCTTCCATCGCCTCGCCCTGTTCGGGCTCCGGGGCCTCATCCGTCTCGGCGGCGGCCTTCTCCTCTTCGGCGGACTCTTCCTCTTCCTCGAACTGCTGGTCACCCTCTTCCAGAACCGGGTTCTCCACCAACTCCTGGGTCAGGGTGTTCTGCAGTTCGATGCGGGTCATCTGCAGCAGCTTGATCGCCTGCTGCAGCGATGGCGTCATGACTAGCCGCTGGGCCAGCTTGAGCTGAAGTTTTTGCTCGAGCGCCATTCGTATTTTGAGAGGGTCGAACTAGAGGCTGAACTCTTCGCCGAGGTAGATTTTGCGAACTTGCGGGTCCATGGAGAGTTCGATCGGAGTCCCGGACCGGAGGATCTCGCCCTCGTTGATGATATAGGCGGAATCGGTGATTTTCAACGTGTCGCGGACATTGTGGTCCGTGATCAGGACGCCGATTCCCATCTGTTTCAGGTGGCTCACGACGTCCTGGATATCTTGCACGGCGATCGGGTCGATTCCGGCAAAAGGCTCGTCCAGAAGGATAAACGAGGGGCTCAGGACCAAGGCCCTGGCGATCTCTACTCGCCGCCGCTCACCACCTGAAAGCGTGAAGGCCATGTTCTTTCGCTTGGTGTCCAGACCGAAGTGCTCGAGAAGCTGGCTGAGCCGGCTCTCCTGCTCGCTGGTACTGATGTTCAGGGTCTCGAGGACGGCGCGCAGATTGTCCTCCACCGACATGCGTCGAAAAATCGATGCTTCTTGCGGCAGATAGCTGATGCCCTTACGCGCGCGTAGATACATCGGCAGCGCCGTGATCTCCTCATCGCCAAGAAAAACCCGTCCCTCGTCGGGACGTGTCGCGCCGACGACCATGTAGAAGCAGGTTGTCTTGCCGGCACCGTTGGGCCCTAGCAGGCCGACCACACGGCCCGAATGGACCTCGATCGAAACCCCGTCCACAACGGCGCGGCCGCCATAGACCTTGCGCAATCCTTCCGCCCTCAAGATCACTTCTTCATACATCGTCATGTGTCTTCGCCGCTCTCCTCGGTGTCCGATGAGGGTCCTTCGGAAGAGAGACCGCTTTGCACCCTCGCGGTTCCCGTTTCCAGGTCATACAGAACGGTGCCACCGCGAATCTTGCCGCCCGCGGTGTCGGTCAGAACCACCGGCCGGCCGGTGACCTCGACACTTGCTGTCTCGGGCCGGTAGACCGCCTTGTCACCGGTCACGATGTGCCCCTGGTCCGGGTTCTCGATCTGCGCTCCCCCCTTGCAGACCAGCTCCTCGAGCTTCGACTCGGCCCCGAGGAAAACGTCGAGATCGTCGCAGGTCAGACTGCTTCCACCCTGGTGGGCGCGGGGCCGGCCCGTATAGTGAAGGGTCTGTCGGTCTGCGTCGTAGAGGAGTTCCGTTGCGGTCACCTCGACCGGTGCCTGCGCGCCGTCCTCCTCATCCTCCACCACTCGGTCCTCGGCGGCCTGCTTGATCACCGTCTTGACTCGCCCCTTGGCGGTCAACTCCCGACCCGAGCGGCCACCGATAAGCCGATCGGTAACGAGGAAGTTCTCATTCTGCCAGGCACGCACAGCTCCTTCGAAGGTGAACGCCCCATCGTCGGTCCAACTTGCTTTGTCAGCGGTCAAGTGAATGGGCTCGTCCTCCGGCTGCGCCTCCGCCAGAAGGGCGAAGTCACCCTCTCCGGGGAGCAACGCCCGGACGCCACCGGTCGCCTTGCCGCTACCGCGCCCGGGATCGTAGGTGATCCGGGGCGCATCGAATTCGCCGCTCCGAGTGTAGACCTTCGCCGGAGCCCCCGTCAGCTGTATCTCAGAACCATCCCCAGCGGCTTCGGCCTTGTTGCCGCTGGCCTGGAATCCGGGTCTGTGGAGATCGACCTCACCGTTCAGAACCAAACGATCGAGCTCTCCGGTCGAGTCAAATGACGCGACCGCATCGTTCGCGCAGCCGCTGGCAAGAGGGTTGTCGTCGTCAAAGGGAAGAAAGTCGCGGATCAAGACGGGGCCCTCGGCCTCTGAACTGGCGAGCTCGCCGCCCCGGAAGCCGATGCTCAGGTGCGGCGTGGTCATCCGTCTCACCACCCCGCCGACTTCGAGTAGATCCAGAATCGCCGGCCCCCCGTCTCCTCCATCGATGACGGCCGACTCCATCTCGCCCGTCGTTTCTGAGAACCGCACCGACGCCTGGTCGCCCTCGAAGTGAAGCCCCGATCCCGGAGCACCGCCGTAGGAAGCCCGATCACCACTCACCCCCCAACGAGCACTGACAAAACGCATCGAGCGCCCCGCCTCGTCGAGTGTGACACTCAATCGCCGAGCCCGGATCTGGTCGGAACCGCGCTTCAACAAGACCTCGGTCTCGGCGACAATCAACTGCTCTTTCTCTTCATAGACCAACTTTTTGGCCTCGAGCGAGCTGGCGGCTTCCCCCGTGAGACCGTTCGAGATCCGCACGTTGCCGGCGAGCTGATACCACCGGCGTCGCATGTGGGCCGCCAACTCACGCGAGCGACCCGAGAATTGGTCCTTGTAAGAGAAGTGCACGGGCGATTTTGTCGAAGCTACAACATGGCCGCCTCGTCGGAGCTCGAAACCCTGCCCCCGGACTTCGATGCCGTTGGAGGAGGTGATGACGACGTCTCCTTGGAGCTTCGCGGTAGCGCTGTCCTGTTGGTAGGTTCCCTGTTG
>JAOTZA010000208.1 GCA_029861655.1 Acidobacteriota bacterium
TGGCCACCCTCCTCGGCAAGTCGCCGGTCTTCCTGCTCGGCGGTATGGGTGTTCTCGCCTCGGTGCTCATGCTGGTCTTCAAGGACCCCATTCTCGGATTTGTCGCCGGCATCCAGCTCTCGACGAACCGGATGTTGTCGAAAGGGGACTGGATAGAGATGCCCAGTTATGGGGCCGATGGCGATGTCATCGACATCGCCCTCACCACCGTCAAGGTCCAGAACTGGGACAAGACGATCACTACCGTCCCCACCCACGCGCTGATCAGCGACTCCTTCAAGAACTGGCGCGGGATGTCGGAGTCCGGAGGCCGACGGATCAAGCGATCGGCCTACATCGACATGAACACCATCAAACTCTGCACCCGCGAGATGATCGAGCGCTATTCCAAGATCCGGCACATCGCCGACTACCTAGAGACCAAGCAGCGGGAACTCAGGGACTGGAACGAGAAGCAGGGGATCGACGATACCAACATCGTCAACGGGCGTCGCATCACCAACATCGGCACCTTCCGTGCCTATCTCCTCGCCTACCTGAAAAATCACCCCCAGATCAACCAGGAGATGACCCTGCTCGTGCGACAACTCGCGCCCACCCCCAACGGCCTGCCCGTCGAGATCTACTGCTTCAGTGGCGATAAGGAGTGGGCGGCCTACGAGTCCATCCAGGCGGACATCTTCGACCACATCCTGGCGGTGTTGCCGGAGTTCGACCTGCGCACCTTCCAGAACCCCAGCGGCAGCGATTTCCAACGGCTGGGTGCCTAAGTCTCCCGCACCAGCCGAACCTCGTCCTTGTCAGCGGGTTACGGTCCTGAGTCTGGATGACTGCGGCACTCTCGACCACGGCGTCACCCGGGCCGGCGAGGGAGGAAGGGTCTCCTGCTAGGATCCGCCAGGAAGGAGCCACAGCATGCCGAAATTCGTGATCGAACGGGAGATCCCCAACGCCGGGGAAATGACGGCGGAGGAGTTGCGGGAGGCTTCCCGCAAGTCGCTAGAGGCTCTGGAGAATCTGGGCCCCAAGATCCAGTGGCTGCACAGCTGGGTCACCGACAACAAGGTCTACTGCATCTACATCGCTCCGGATGCGGAGACCGTCTGCGAGCACGCCAAGATGGCCAACCTCCCGGCCGACCGGGTGTCGGCAGTGCGTCGGATGCTCGACCCGACTTCGGCCGAAGCCGTCTAGAAATCGAGCGCCAGGCGCACGACCTCGGCGACAGGTCGTGATTCACCGGCGGTCCAGGCGGCCTTGGCGGCCTTGCCACCCGCCGCCGCGGTCAGACGCTCGACCGCGTCGTCGAGAACCGTTCGCTCGTCGCCCGACAGCGGAACGCCCAGCCGTTGGCGCAGCGTGCCCGCGCTGGCGATCAGGGTCAGGCCGATTTCGGGCGCGCCGCGGTCGAGGGCCGCGACGGCCAACGATTCGAAGAGCCGGGCCACGCCTCGCTTGTGGTCGAGCTTGGCGAAGATCTCGAGAGCACCCCTCGCCAGGCGGGTCGACTCGGACCAGTCCGACTGGCTGGCGGCGACGGCGGCGAGATCGGCCAGAGTCGTGGCCACGCCCCAGCGGTAGCCAAGTTGCTCGAACTGCTCGAGAGCGTCCCGGTAGAGCGCGGTCGCCTTCTCGAGGTCCCCGCTCTCCACCACCACGTCGGCTTCGTGGTCGACCGCCCAAGCGGCCTCGGTTGGGTTGCCAACGGCGCCGAAGATCTCACCGGCTTCGCGATACATCCGTCGCGCCTCGGTGAGCTCGCCCTCGGTCTTACACACCCAGGCCAAGTTGGACAGAGATCGAGCATACCCGACCTCCTCGTCGAGCTCTTTCCAGAGGTCGATGGCCTCGGCGAAAGTCTTGCGCGCTCGTTCGTGGTCGAAGGAGTTGGTCGAGCAGTTGATACCGATCCCGTTGAGAGCGACCGCCTGCCCCCTGAGGTCGCCGATCTCCCGGTAGAGCTCGAGGCTCTCCTCCTGGAGGCCCAGCGCCTCATCCAGGAGGCTGCGCGTGGCGGCGAAGGTCGACGCCGAGAAGAGCCCGCGCGCGCGAAGTCGCTTGTGCTCGTGTGACGCGGGGAGCGCGAGGAGCTTGTTGTAGCGGTGCTGCCCTTCGATCAGCTGCCCCGTGCGGTCCCAGTAGTCGAACAGGCCGAGCGCCAGGCGGAGACCCCACTCGGCCTCGCCGTTGGCCGTCAGCCAGTCGAGGGCCGAGCGGCAGTTGTCGAGCTCGATCTGGAATGTTTCCAGCCACTGGGCTCCGCCGCCTCGGGCCAGCTCCGCGCCGCCCTCTTCGGCAATGAGCAAGTAGTAGGCAGCGTGCGCCTTGCCCATCTGGTCTTGTTCGTCGTTCTCGCCGAGCTTCTCCTGGCAGAACTCGCGGATTGTCTCGAGGAGGATGAAACGGCTGTCCTCGTCCGGGCTCTCGACAGCCTGTACGAGACTCTTGTCGACCAGAGACGTGACCCCGTCTACTACGTCGATGTCGAGGTCTCCGTAGCCGTTGGCCACGGCTTCGGCGGCTTCGAGAGTGAAGCCGCCCACGAAAACCCCTAGCCGGCGTAGCAGGGTCCTTTCGCCCTCGCCGATCAACTCGTGGCTCCAGTCGATCGTCGCCCTCAGCGTCTGCTGTCGTGCCGGAAGATCGCGGGCACCCGAGGTCAGCAGGCTCTTGCGGGCCTCGAGCCGGGCCAGCATCGCCTGCGGGGTGAGAGTGCGAACTCGCGCCGCCGCCAGCTCGAGCGCCAGCGGCAAGCCATCGAGTCTCGCACAGAGCTCGATGACGGCCGGGGCGTTCGCGGCGCTGAGCGCGAACGACGGCTTTGCCGCCCGTGCACGCGCGGCAAAGAGCGCGACTGCCGGATACCGCTCGAGCTCTTCGAGCGGCGGAAGCGAACTGCCGCGGGGGTATGCGAGTGGCTCGACGGGGAAGTCGTACTCACCGTAGATCCGAAGAACTTCTCGGCTGGTGACGAGCAGACTCAGGCCCTCGACCTTGGCGAGAAGCTCGCCCAGGTCGCGCGCCGCCGAGACCACCTGCTCGAAGTTGTCGAGCACCACGAGGCTGGGAGCCTTCGCGCTCGAGAGTTCGGCTCGGATCGCGTCGATCGGAGCGCGGTCACCTGCGGCGCCGAGCTCTCGCCCCAGGGCGGGCAGAACCAGGGCGGCGTCGCGGATGGCGCCGAGCTCTACGAAATAGACCCGTCCATCGAACGGCCCGAACAGATCTTCGGCGACCTGAAGCGCCAAGCGGGTCTTGCCGCCTCCTCCAGGGCCAGTGAGAGTCACGAGCCGAACGCCCTGGTCGATCAGCAGGCCGCGAATCGCCTCGCGCTCTGCGCCCCGGCCGACGAGCTCGGTGAGCGGTTTCGGCAGGGCGGGAGCGCTTGCGATGTCGGGTTCCGGCTCTTCTAGAAGCCTCTCGAGGGCCGCGAGCAGGTCGGCTGTCTTCTCCCAGCGTCCTTCCGGCGTGCGCGCGAGACATCTCTCGAGGAAGACTTGCAGGCCGGCAGGCGCCTTGCGAAGCTCGCTGGGGTCCGGCGCGCCGGTCTGGAGCGTCGCGATCAATACCTCCTGAGGCGTCTTGCCCTCGAAGAACCGCCGGCCCGTGACCATCTCGAAGAGGATCGCGCCCAGAGCGAACTGATCGGAACGGTAGTCGGTGGACTCGCCCGAAGCGGCTTCGGGGGACATGTAGCCGAGGGTTCCCATCAGAAAGCCGGCGCCTGTCAGGCGAGTGAGGGTCGGCTCATCTGAGTCCTGCTTGGCCCCTGCGCCCTCCAGTCCCGCCAGCCCGAAATCGACGATCTGCGCCTCGCCCTGGGCGTCGATGATCACGTTCTCGGGCTTGAGGTCGCGATGGGCGATCCCGGCCTCATGGGCAGCCGTGAGCGCCGCAGCAATCTGCGCGGCCCACGGCAAACACTCATCCAGCCCACAACCGGCGGCCATCTTGGCGCGCAGGGTCTCTCCGTCGACGAGCTCCATCACGATGAACGGGCGCCCACGGTCCTCTCCGATGTCGTGCACCGTCACGATGTTGCGGTGCTTGAGGGCGGCCGCTGCTCGCGCCTCGCGTTCGAAGCGCGAGCGTCCCGAGTCGGATGCCAGTACGGTCGGGTTCAAGAGCTTGATCGCTACATCCCGGCCGAGTGCCGTGTCGCGGGCACGATGGACGTGCCCCATTCCGCCTTCGCCCAGGGGAGAGATGACCTCGTAACGCCCGAGGCGAGCGCCCGGAGCCAGATCGGTCTCGCCGGACCGGGCGGCTTCGTCGGCGGCCTGCATCGGCTCGTCGATCGCTTCTTCGGGTCCTTCGTCTTCCATCAGGTAGGCGGAGTCTAGCCGTTCCCTCGATCACGCCCTGGGAGCCGGCCGCCCGCCGGCGCCGCGGCTCGCCTGCTCAACCCCAGCGTGGCATTTCGTCGAGGTCGATGCCCAGCGCTGTCTTGGCGACGATCTCGCGGGTCAGGAATGGGTTGCCGGGGTGGATACGGCCGAGCCGGGCGTCCCGAAACAAGCGCTCGAGGCCAGCCTTCTTGAAGATGCCGAAGCCGCCGGCTAAGTCCATGGCGAGATCGACGACCTTCCACGAGCCCTCGACGGCGCGATGCTTGGCGGCGAGGAGCTTGGACGGCCAGATCGCGCCGTGATTCACTCCCTCCGACCAATCGGCAGAGATCCGGTCGAGGTGCGGCTCGATGGCCTCGAGCTCCAGAGCCATGTCGGCGACCACGTTTTGCAGACCTGGGTGATACGCCATCGAGCGGGTCAGTCCGAGAGAGCCCTTCTTTGGCAAACGCTCGACCGTTTCGTCGAAGACGCGCCGGGCGAGAGCGTAGTAGATGTTGCCGAAACCCAAGAGCGCCCAGGCGAAGATCCCCAGGACAAAAGCGTCGAGGCCGGCTGCGCCGGCTGGAACGACACGAGCGACGAGATCGTCGGGAACAAACACACCATCGAGCACCGTGTCGTCGCTCCGAGTCGCGCGCATGCCGAGAACATCCCAGGTTTCGACAGTCGAGGAGTTCTCGCTATCCCGGGGCATGAAAGCGTGGACTACCTTGGGCGCTTCGGGGTCGGTCGTGTCCAGCCCGTGAATTCCGAGGTAGGTCCAAACCGGTCCCAGGCTCCCGAACGACTTCCGACCGGTGAAGACATAACCGCCGTCCGCTGGCTCCGCCTTGGTCGTGGAAAGCAAAAGCGGCAGATCGTTGCCGCTCTCGGCGTGACCCGCCGCGAAAACCTCGCCCTCGACGGCCGCTCTCAGAAGCCATTCGAGCGACTTGTCGCCGGCTCGCCAGAGATCCGCAACCAGACCGGTCCAGTAGAGGTGCATGTTGATGGCGAGAGCAGTCGGAGCCGCGGCGTAGGCCAGGCACCGCTGTTCGCGAACGACTTCGGCCAGTGTGTAGCCGGCACCGCCGAGCTCTTTGGGAACCGCCAGCGTCAGGTATCCGGCGTCCCGCAGCTCCACGAAGTCCTCCGTGAAAAACCGGTTCTCGCGGTCGTACTCGGCGGCCCGCTCACGACACGCTTCGAGAATTCTCGGCGAGAGAACCGACGATTGGCTGGGCTGGATTGCATTCATCATCGCACCTCGAGGGGATACAGATTCGCTGCGAACCTACCATGACAGCCGTAGGCGCACTGGCGTAGAAGCCCCGGTAACGGACTGTCTGCTGCGACGGTTCCGCGCATGGTGCACTCGATTCAGGAGCGTCACATTCTTGATCTGAGCGAGGACTTTCTTGGCGTAGGAGTACAACCAAATCCGGTCAAACGGGCTCCCTTCTGGCACTCAAACAGCCGGAGAGCGTATTCGTGGAGTCCCGACCTCTTGAATGACTGGCAAGTGCGCCGGGAACTTCCACGCTAGGCGCGCATTTCGCCTAGCCTCCTCTCGGATAG
>JAOTZA010000209.1 GCA_029861655.1 Acidobacteriota bacterium
GAGTCGGCGCCTCGCTTCCGGACGGCTTTCCTGACAACGTCGATGTCTTTACGCTTCGGGCCGTTCGGATGGACTTAGGGACTTGGGATCGGCTGCGGGAGGTTCTTGTACCCGCGGGCCGGGTTCTTGTTTGGGGCGGCCCGGAGCCACCCGAGGAACTCGGGGATTGGAAGCTCGGTCGGCGAGTCCGGTTGCGAGGCGAGCGCCGGTGGATTCTAGAATTGACGCCGGCAAGGAAGTAGGACGTGTCACGAATCATCGCAATCGCGAATCAAAAAGGCGGAGTGGGCAAGACCACGACGGCGATCAATTTGGGCGCCGCATTGGCGGCACTGGAAAAAAGCGTCCTGCTGATCGACTGCGATCCGCAGGGAAACGCGACCCGCGGTCTGGGCCAAGAGGCGGAAGATCCTCACCTGTATCAGGTTCTGCTGGACGATGTGCCTCTTCGCGAGGCGGTTCTGCCGACGCCGTTTCCACAACTCGACCTGGTGCCCACAAACCGGGAGCTGGTTGGCGCGGAGGTGGAATTCGTTCAAATCGAGGGGTGGGAGCACTCGCTGGCCCGGGCTCTCGGCGAGGTGGGGTCCGAGTACGAGACCGTCTTGCTGGATTGTCCGCCGTCATTGGGCCACTTGACAGTCTGCAGCTTGGTGGCGGCCGATGGTGTCCTGGTGCCGCTCCAGTGCGAGTACTTTGCGCTCGAGGGAGTCAGCGAGTTGATCCGCACGGTCGGACGGGTTCAACGGGCTCTCAACCCACGCCTCGAGATCGAGGGAATTGTCTTGACGATGTTCGACGAGCGGACCAACCTTGCCCGGGAGGTGGCCGCCGAGGCGAGAAGCCATTTCGAAGACCGGGTCTACGAGACGGTGGTTCCCCGGAATGTTCGTCTGGCCGAAGCGCCCAGTCATGGGTTGCCGATCCTGCAGTACGATATCCGAAGTCGGGGTGCCGAGGCGTTTCTGGCTCTGGCGAAGGAGTTTCTGCAAAAGGCGGCATGATGGTGAAGAGAAAAGGGCTCGGGCGCGGCCTTGGAGCGCTGATCAAGGAGGAGAGTGCGACTACGGCAAGCACCGTGGCGCTGAAGAAGCTCAAACCCAATCGGCTCCAGCCGCGAGACCGGTTTGACTCGCCGGCTTTGGCGGAGTTGGCGGCCTCGATCCGTGCGCAAGGGCTTGTGCAGCCGATTGTCGTGACGCCCACGGGCAATGGCGATTACACGATCATCGCCGGAGAACGGCGCTGGAGAGCGGCTCGACAGGTCGGTCTCGAGGAGGTTCCGGTGTCGATCCGGCGGGTCAAGGATGACCGGGAACTGTTGGAGATGGCGCTGGTGGAGAATCTCCAGCGGACAGACCTCAATCCCGTCGAGGAAGCCCGCGCATACCGCCGGCTGGCCGACGACTTCGGGCTGCGTCAAGAAGACATTGCCCAACGGGTCGGCAAGAGCCGGGCGGTCGTTTCCAATACCGCACGACTGCTCGGGCTACCGGAAGAAGTGCTCGAGTACCTGAGGGAGGGGCAGCTGACAGCGGGTCAGGCAAGACCACTCCTCGCATTGTCGGACCCCGACGAACAGATTCGCCTGGCGAGACAGGCGGTCAAGATCGGCCTGAGCGCACGAGACCTGGAAAGAACAGCGCGCCGGAAACGCCGCAAGAGCGAGCCGGAGGCAAACACCTTGGCGGCCGCCGAGCAACTGACCCGGCGGCTGGGAACCAAAGTGGAAATCAGGCGTCGCGGAAAAAAAACCGGCTCCGTCGTTATATCGTTCCATTCGGAGGAGGAACTGATCCGCCTCCACGAAATCCTCATGAAGGCAGGGGGACTGAAGTGAAGAGCAGAACAGACAGCTCCAAGGGCGATCTCAACGGGTTCCTCGACGCTGGAAGTCACATCAAGGGCGAACTCTTTTTTGAAGACACTTTCCGTATCGATGGCCGGCTCACCGGGAGCGCGACCTCGCGCGGCGATCTGGTGGTCGGCGAGAGCGGGGCGGTCGAAGCCGAGGTCCGCGTGGGTCGGATCTTTGTTTCGGGGAAAGTGAGCGGATCCATCCACGCAAGCGAGAGAATAGAGATCACTTCGGGCGGCCGAGTCACCGCGGATATCGAGACACCATCGCTCATCGTCGAAGATGGTGCCGTCTTCGAAGGCCGTTGCTCGATGCCGAAGCGCGGCGAACAACGAAGAGTGACACCGATCGCATCAGTGAAAGAAAATTAGTATTCTTCGGTCGAAGGGGTCGTGCTTTCGCGGATCGGAGGCACTCGGGCGGTCGTCTCGTAAGAGGGCACATAGGTCAGGGGGGTTCGAGCGAGAAACGAGGGCTCGAAAGCAGAAACCAGGACGCGGCCTTCCAGATCACGGCTGACTGGTCGTCCCATTCCGTAAAGAAGAGTCGGAGCGACGTCCAGGATAGTCGCATCTGAGAGAAAGTTGCCCGGCTGGATACCCGCACCGCGCAAGAAGAGAATTCCATCCGATGTCGGATGGAACACTCCATGAAGAGGACGGCGCGACAGCGCGCGGATGGCTCGTCTCCATCCGGTCGGCGCCTCGACACCAAAGGGTGAGACGACGGCGAGGATCTTGGGATCGTCCTGACGCGCCCAGAGTTCGGCAAGGTAGGAATCCAGATGTCGGTAATAGGCGGTGATGATTTGAGCCGATCGCTTGGTACCAGCTGCTTGAACACCATCGAATTGAAACGCTGCATAACCGCCGAAGTAGAGACGGGAGACTTCCGACAGGCCGGGCAGCAACAAAAAGATCGAACTGAGGTCCTGTCTCTGGTCGAGCAGGAAGAGAGCGAGGGATTCACGCCAAACGTCGTCTGCGAGCATTCTCAAGACCGCCAGCGGCACCTCCTCCCCAAAGGCCGTCGTGATCGAGGCGTCGAGCTCGCCGTAACCGACTTGAAAAAGAACACCGCGTTCAGCCAGCTCGGGGGGTAGTGCGGCGGCGACAGAAAAGTCTCCGCGGAAATAGCGATCCGAGAAGGCGAAGGCGAGGGGTTGTTTTGTGGGGTGGGTTGCAGGCCACCCAACGACTCCAGCCAGGCGGCCTAGAACAGCGTCGACCTCCCACAACGCAAGCGAGTCTCTGAGGCGGGCGTCAAACGGACGAAAGCTCAAACCAGGAACGATCCCACGAGGAAAGAAGGGACCCGCCGGTAGAATTCGCAGATCGGCACCGCCCAGAAAGGCAGCCGAGGAAACATAGTCGCCGAGGATTCCATGGCGATAGGGAGGCTTTCCGGTCGCCACCGAGGTCCAGAGGGCGCTGGCCGAAGGCGGCGAAAAACTGCTGAGCCGCGCGTGCGTTCCCTGATCGATGAGCTCGGCGAAGAAAGGCAGCTGGCCTTGCTGTGCCAACGGAAGAATCGCGTCGAGTGTTGCGCCCTGCAGGCCGACGACCATCAATCCGGGACCGGGATCGATAACCACCATGGACGCTAAGGGTTCGGGTCGTACCGACGGTCGAAAGGCGTCACGACGCTCGAGCAAGACCGAAACCGAGGCGACGGAAACGAGGACCAACGCCAAGACCGAACCCCTGCCATAACGCCTCTTGGGAAAGGAATGAAGAAGAGCGGTGTAGAAGGCGATCAGCGCCGCTACGGTCAGCCAGATTGCGGCCTTGATCAAGCGGACGTTGATGCCCTTGGGTACGAGGAAGGCGAAATATGAGGCGTGCGTCCAATCGCTCACGGCCGCCGCGGCGAGGACAAGCGTCAACGTCCAGGGTAGGAGTCGCTGGGCCCTGCCCGGCCAGCGCCAGGTGAAAAGCGACAAGACCGCGGCACTCACCAGCCCCAAAAGAGCGGCCAACGCTGTCGAGGCGCGAAAGAAGCTCAAAGGGCCGAAGGGAAGCTTGGGATTGAGAAAGAAAAGCAGACCAGCGGCTTGGGCACCCGCCAAGACACCAGGGACAGCGTTGTACGCGAGATCGCGAAACAGGCGCAACACCGGCCGGGACTTTGGCATCCTGATTCTTTCGGTCACCTGAGTGTTGCGCCACCGTCGTGACTTCTACCCCGGGCTGCTAAAGTCGGTAAAAAGTTGGTCCGGGAGACGAATGGAGTCTCGAACTTCAGGATCTCCCGAGTCAGAATAGCAGACGCCACGAAGTCGCTTTCGTAACACGCTTGCCGCGCCACCGCCTGGAATTCGAACATGGGGAGTAAGGGCCCACGCTGATCTCATGAATGAGGCCGCGACGGGTCCGGCCCCGCGGTCGATGCTTCATCGCCTACTGCTGCGGTTGCCGGCCGAGACCTCACACGACATCGCGCTCGCGGGTTTGCAGCTGGGGCAATCATTCGGTCATGGATGGATTCGTTCGCGTTTTCAGTTTCGCGACCAGCGTCTCTCCCAGAAGTGGCTCGGAGAGCTGTTCCCCAACCCCGTAGGTCTGGCGGCGGGGTTCGACAAGGATGGCCGCGTCGTTCCGGGAATGGAGGCGCTCGGGTTCGGCTTTGTGGAGGTCGGAACCGTGACACCCCGGCGACAGAAGGGAAATCCCCGGCCCCGGCTGTTCCGCCATCCGCAGGTGGCTTCTCTCGAGAACGCCATGGGTTTCAACAATGCCGGAGCCAAGGAGCTCGCCCGACGGTTGCAACGCGGTCGCGACGTTGGAATTCCGGTGGGTGTCAATATCGGAAAGGCCAGAGGAACGCCAAACAGGGATGCGCGCGACGACTACGCGGAACTGGCGGCCGCGTTCGACGGATTGTGCGACTATCTCGTGGTCAATGTCTCCTCGCCGAACACACCGGGTTTGCGAGATCTCCAGACCCTCGATACGGTGAGGATGATCCTTGGGGCCTGTCGCGAGCAGACGAAACTGCCGCTTCTCGTCAAACTGTCGCCCGATCTCGAAAACGATCGAGTTGTCGGGCTGGCGGTCGGAGCGGTCGCGGCGGGTGCAGCTGGAGTCATCCTCACCAACACGACAACCAACTATGCGCTGCTGCCGTCTGCCAAACGGAGGGGGGGGCTGAGTGGAGTGGTATTACGCCGGCGGAGCCGCGAACTTCTCCGGGCTGTGGCGGGCGAACTCTTTGGCAAGTGTCTCTTGATCAGCGTCGGAGGTATCGACTCCGGGAGTGAGGCCTACCGGCGACTCAAGTCCGGCGCCGGTCTGGTTCAAGTTTATTCGGCGCTGGTTTTCAGAGGGCCTCAGCTGGTTTCGTCGATTCTTCGGGAACTCACAGAGCTCGCGGAGAGCGATGGTTTCGCGCGAGTTTCGGACGCGGTGGGTGCGGATCTTTGAGCCGAGGTCTCGAGCGGGTGGCGGTGGCGCTCGACACCTCCGATCGCAACGAATACATGCGCTGGTGCCGCTTGTTCGGCCGTCGGGTCGGGGTGCTCAAAGTGGGTCTCGAAGCCTTTTGCCGCTGGGGCCCCTGGGTCTTTCAAGAAGCGTGCGATCAACCAAGCCGAGTATTTGCAGACCTCAAGCTGCACGATATTCCCAACACGGTCGGACAGGCCGTCCGCGCGATTCGAGACCAGGGTGTCGATTACCTAACCGTTCACAGCGCTGGCGGTACGGCGATGCTCGAGGCTGCGGCGTTGTCGGCGGGCGAGGACCTGACCCTCTTGGCGGTTACCGTACTCACCCATCTGGACGAGAAGGCCCTGGTCGAGCTCGACCTGCCGGGAGATGCTTCGACAAGAGCACTCGACTGGGCGCGACTGGCCTCGAGTGCCGGCTGTCGTGGCGCTGTTTGTTCCTCTCGCGAGGTGGCGGCCTTGCGACGGGACCTCGGGAAGGAGTTTGTTCTCGTAACCCCGGGGATCCGTCCGCCCGGTTACCACAAAGACGATCAACGCCGCACAGCATCTCCCGCCGAAGCGCTTGCGGCAGGCTCTAACCT